>DMYC01000074.1 GCA_003482695.1 Clostridiales bacterium UBA8960 | reverse complement strand
GGTTTTTCCACCAATAATTGATTGATAGAAGTTTATTGCCTCTTCACATTTTCCATTAAACGAAATATAGGGAATTGCTTTCATGTTTTCCTCCTTTTAAATCATCAAAAAATACATAGATACATAAATTATATCCATCAGAGAGACTTTTAATCAAAATGAAGCAATTGGTTAAATTTAACTTAGGCATTTCTTATAAAGTATGTTAGAATGATTAGTTGATACTATAAAATATGAAATGAGAAAAGATGAAAAATTTAAGATTTGAAGATATGGCTTTAGAAGCCTCACTATTAAAAGCACTCTCGGGTTTGGGTTACCACAGCCCTACCCCTGTTCAGGAACAAGTCATCCCTGCACTCATGAACAACCAATCCATAATCGTGAAGTCTAAAACGGGAAGTGGAAAAACAGCTGCATTCGGCATCCCTATGATCCATAAAATCGATTGGGACATCCGTTCGCCGCAGGTGCTCGTCTTAACGCCGACCCGTGAGCTTGCGGACCAAGTTAAAACCGAACTGTTCAATGTTGGCCGATTCAAACGCATCAAAGTGGTTTCAGTGTACGGCAAATCGCCGATGAAGAGTCAAATTCGCGCCCTTCACGAAAAAACGCATATCGTGGTGGGCACGCCAGGCCGTTTGCTCGATCACCTCGATCGGGGCACCCTAAACTTATCTGAGATTAAATACCTGGTTTTGGATGAAGCGGATGAAATGCTCAACATGGGCTTTTTGGAAGACGTTGAAACGATTATGAAAAAATGCCCTCGCGATATTGTAAAAGCACTTTTGTCTGCGACAATGCCAGATGCTATAAGAAATCTGTGTGATGCGTATATGGCTTCGCCGGTTTTCATTGAAATACAGCCTGAAAAAAATAAAAACGACATCGCCCAGTCAAAATACCATGTGTCAAAGAAAGAAAAAATGAATCTGCTTTATGATTTGACTAAGCTTCACAACCCAGACCAGTGTATGATTTTCTGCAACACGCGCGCTGAGGTGGACGATGTTCAGGCAAAGCTCAGCAAAATGGGCTATCCAGTTAGGGGTTTGCACGGCGGCATGGAGCAAGAGGACCGGACCAAGGTCATGGAACATTTCAGGAGACGAAAATTCAGATATCTCGTTGCAACCGATGTGGCGGCAAGAGGGATTGATATACATGATTTGTCTTTGGTCATCAATTATGATGTGCCCGAAGAGGCGGAGATTTATGTCCACAGAATTGGACGGACAGGCAGAAAAGAAACATCTGGGCTTGCGCTCAGTTTGGTTACAGCGAATGAGTTTGGCTATATGGAGGCGATCGAAGACCTGCTTGGAGAATCCGTTCCACTAATGGACCCGCCTAATCAAGCGCTTCTTGGCCAAGTGGAAAATGCATTTGAAGACAAGCTCGGCCGCGCATTAATTCATACGCCAAACAAAGCGGATGAACTAAATGATAGCATCTTAAAGCTGCACATCAATGCAGGCAAAAAGACGAAAATGCGCGCTGGCGATGTGGTGGGAACGATTTGCAGCCTTGAAGGGTTGACCGCTGACGATATTGGCATCATCAATATCATCGATGTCTCCACTTTCGTAGAGATTCTAAATGACAAAGGCGAGCAAGTTTACGAACACTTGCAGCACACCCCTATCAAAGGGCGTTTAAGAAAGGTAAGTAGAGCGAATGCATAGAGAACGAAAAAATATAAAGCCCGGCTTGAGCGTGGACATCGTCTTAAAAAAGGATCAAGCCACAAACAAACTGACAAGGGGCGTCGTAAAAGCGCTTCTAACGAACTCAGCCAATCATCCTCATGGGATTAAAGTCAAGCTCGAAGATGGTCAGGTTGGGCGTGTTGTTAAAATAATTGCTTAAGAAGTGATCACGGAGTGATCAGGAAGTGATCAGGGGGTCCGACCCCCTGATCAGTCCCTGATCACTCTTTTATTATTTAACCAATAAAAGGGTACCAATAAGACAGACACCAAAATGCATGCAATAAAACACCCCCCTCATGCATTATCAAAGTGAAAGGAGTCACTTATGCTACTCATCCATGTCCTTTTTTCTCAAATCCCTGTAGATGATGGAACCGAATCAAATGCCGCAACGTTCATTGATGAAGGTCTTTTTCAGCGGATTGCTACGGGTGACTCCGAGGCACTTGAAAAACTCTATCATGCGACGGAGAGAACGCTCTATGCTTACGCTTTGGCGCTGACGCGAAATCACGACCATGCGGTGGATCTCATCCAAGAATGCTACCTGAAAGTGATGGGCGCAGCGCATCTATATAGGCCGATGGGCAAGCCATTGGCATGGCTTTTTACGATTACGAGAAATCTGTATTTGATGGATTACCGTAAACAGAAGCGAATGACCCCATACGATCCTCAGGATTTTGAAAAGGCGTACCCATTTTCATTTGTTGAATCGTCTGAGGACCGGATCGTTTTAGAGGGCGCCTTGACACAGCTGACTGAACAGGAAAGGGAGATCGTGCTCCTTTATGCCGTTAGCGGTCTAAAACACAAAGACATCGCCGAGCACCTGAATTTGAGTCTAAACACCGTACTTTCCAAATATCATAGGGCACTTAAAAAACTGAAGCGACATCTTGAAGAAAGGGGGGTCAAATATGAATGAGCAAAAAATCATATCTAGCCTAAATCGCACAATGCTCAGAGCACCAATTGACATATTGGACCAACTTAAGACGACAGAAGTTACAAGGCAGCTATCGCACGATGCCATAACGGCGCAGATCGATAAACCACGGACATCAGCCGGAATCAGTTTGTTTCGTAGTCGCCCAGCACTCAGCTATCTCAGTGTTGCTGCAGTGTTTATCCTCGTCATTTCCGGATTGTTCTACCAGTTTCAAGCACGTGCCCTTCGGACCATCCTTTACTTGGATGTCAACCCGAGTATTGCGATTTCCCTTAATGCCAAAGACAAAGTCATCGGACTGGATGCGCGAAATGACGATGGCGAAATCATCTTAAAGGATCTGCATTTCCGCGGCAAATCCCTAGAATTCTTGACGCTTGAAATCCTACACCGACTAAGAACCGAACACTACCTTGAAAACCAGCAAGACGTCATGCTCGTCAGCGTCTATTCCGCAAATCCAGAGAAGGCCAATATCCAGATCGAACGCATTGATCGCCTCTTGAAGGACGCGCTTGAACGAATAAATATAGAGCCAGTACTCATCATGCAGACCATGCAGCCATCTGGCACCATAGAGCAGCTTGCAAAAAATTATAACATCTCCGAAAGCCGTTTGCACTTTATCGGCCTATTGATGCGATTCAACCAAAATTTGGTGCTGGATGAACTGGTTACCATGAGCCTTCAGGAACTGCTTGCCATCGCAGAGGATCAAAAGTTTGATCTAAGCCCAATCCTTACACCTGAAGTCATCGAAAACATGACCACCCCACCAACTGAGGGTCAAACAAGCCCGAACATCACCATAGAGACAACAGACGCTCCAGCTCCAGCTCCAACTATAGCTCCAGTACAGACAACAACGCAATCGACAACACAATCGACATCAGAACAAGCAA
>DMYC01000294.1 GCA_003482695.1 Clostridiales bacterium UBA8960 | reverse complement strand
AAAAGCGTTAAAATTTGTGTTTTAACCTATCCAACGTATGAAGGATTATGCTATCCTATTGAGGAAATCATTAGTGGCTGTAAAAAGCACCGGATACCGGTTTTGGTAGATGAAGCACATGGTGCACATTTGATCCTAAATCGTGATGGACCAAAATCCTCTTTGGCATTAGGCGCGGATGTTGTGGTTCAGAGTTTTCATAAAACCATGCCTGCGATGACTCAGACAGCTTGCCTCCATTTTTCTAAGCACAGTATATTATCACCTGAACAGGAAGAAAGAATCCTTTGGTATTTAAAAAGCTTGCAGACGAGTAGCCCCTCATATGTCCTCATGGCATCAATAGACCATATGCTGGAGATCGTGGAAAACGAAGGCTTTCGAAAAATGGAAGCGCTCGTTGATTTGCTGAATGCCTTTTATCAAAACGTTATGAATCTAAATTCGATCAAAGTTCATCGATTTGATCAAATGGACCCTACAAAAATCATCTTATTTGTTCCAAATGCCTATTATGAGTCGGGTATTTGGGATGGCAGAATATTGGCACAAAAACTGAGGGACGAACACATGATTGAGGCGGAGTATGATTCAAAGTCGATTGTGCTACTGATGACGAGCATCTGCACGACATCTGAAGATATTATAAAATTGGGTGAGGCGCTTCACATTCTCGACCGCGAGAACATGTCGACCATGGAAAACAAGTTGAGTGCTGGAAAAGGTGTGAATTATAAACGCATCTACGATCAAATTTCAGAAGAGGACACTTATGTTTATAGTGCATTCGCCACCATTTATATGAAAAAGGAAGAAGTGGATGTTGCGAAATCGGTCGGCTTTATTTCTGCAGCATATGTGATTCCATATCCACCGGGTATACCAATTCTTGTACCGGGTGAACGCATAAAAGGGCAAACGACCGAACTATTCCCTGAATCGTTAGTAAAAATCCAAATCGTAAAAGAGGATAAAATAAATGAAATTTGAGGTGTGCAATGAGTAAAGTAAAACACGAAATTTTAGAATGGGCACAAGCTATACTGATAACGCTGGTCATATTTTTGATCTATAATTTCTTTTTCGCAACGACAACGGTCTATAATACATCGATGTACCCAACTTTGGTTGAAAAGGATATGTTGTTCATGGTCAAGATGGGTACGATACAGCAAGGCGATATCGTTTCTTTCAAGTCCGATTTGACCCTTTCTGCAGACGATTACAATAGCCTGAATTTCGTTCAGAAAATACTTCATAAAGAGGGCGAACGCAAGAATCTGATCAAGCGCGTGATTGCAGGACCAAATGACTCGATTGAAATTGCAAGTGGCGTTGTCAAAGTCAATGGCATTGTCATCGATGAACCCTATATCAGCACTGCGACCAATAAGAACGTCGCACTTCAAACCGTCCCAGAGGGCATGTTTTTTATGATGGGAGACAACAGAAGTGTCAGTTATGACAGTCGAGACTTAGGATATGTGAACGAAGAGGATATTATAGGCAAAGTTGTATTCAGATTTATGCCGCTGGGTAAGCTAGGAAAAGTGAATTAAATGACCCAAATGTGGTATACTTATTAATAAGAGTCAAAATAATGTGAACAGGAGGGATTTTATGAAATTAGTCATTGCAATTGTGCACGATGAAGACGCACATTCACTTGTAAAAAAATTAACTGCAGCAGACATCGGCGTTACAAAATTAGCATCAACAGGTGGATTTTTGAAGTCAGGCAATACGACATTGATTATTGGAATCCCAAAAGAGCGCGTTGACCAGGCTATAGGAATCATCGAAGAAACATGTAAAACAAGGAAAGAAATCACGACGACAACGTCTCTTATGGGTGATAACAGCGTTATGGGCATGCCGCTTGAGATTTCTGTCGGTGGCGCGACCATATTTGTTGTTGATGTGGAAAATTATATGAAATTGTAGAGAAGAGAAATATGATTGATTTTTTTAAAGAGGCATTGGATCGTAACCATTTATCACACAGTTATTTGATTTCAGGGTCAGAGGATATTGAACTTGCTAAATCAATTGCACAGCGAATTCTATGCAAACAGGAACACACAGGTTGTGGTTCCTGTTCGTCTTGTTTAAAGCTGGCTTCAGATAATCACCCTGATCTGATGATTATCATACCCGATGGCGCATCCATCAAAAATGCTCAAGTTGAGGCCTTTCAAGAGTTCATTTACATTAGGCCATTTGAAAGTGCACATAAAATCGTAATCTTTAATGAAGCGCATTTAATGACGGAGCGCGCACAAAATAGAATTCTAAAAGTGCTGGAGGAACCACCTGAGTATGCTGTTTTTCTGCTTTTAACTAGGCAGATGCCATCCATGCTTGAAACGGTTCTGTCCAGGTGTCAAATCCTCTTTTCTGAGGATAAAACCGGGGCTGAGCGGCCAGTACATTATATAGAAAAAGCGATGGAGCTTTTAAGTGGCATAGAAAGTAGAGATGCAGGTCGCGTTTTGGAGTATGGTGCTTACTTCAAACAGGAGAAGAATCAAGTTTCAATTTTTTTAGCGCTTTTGTCTAGCATCTTAAGAGATATCATGATTTTTAGGGAAACACATAATTACCAATTGATTAGTACTGAAAATTTAACTATACTGAATTATAAGGAACAATTAGGCAAATGTTCCGCAAGTATTTCAAGAAGAAAAAACATTGAACTGATCCATATGATCGACGAAATCGATCAAAGGATCAAAAACAATATGAATTTTGATTTGACAGTGGATAAACTGTTATTTAAATGTATTGAAAGGGAGGTATAAATGATCACTGTAGTGGGTGTGAGATTTAAAAAAGCCGGAAAGATTTATTATTTTGATCCATTGGATGTTCCGGTAAATAAAGGTGACCATGTGATTGTTGAAACCGCCAGAGGGATTGAATACGGAGAGTGTGTGATAGGAAAACGTGATATTCCAGAGGATCAGATCGTTAGTCCGCTTAAGCCTGTGCTTCGCGTATCAACCGAGGAAGATGATACAAATCATCAAAACAATAAAATCAAGGCACAAGAAGCATTAAGAGTATGCAATGAAAAAATAAAAATCCATGAGCTCGAGATGAAACTCATTGATGTCGAGTACACATTTGACAACAATAAAGTGATTTTTTATTTCACGGCAGATGGAAGAATTGACTTTAGAGAACTTGTCAAAGATTTGGCTGCCATTTTCAGAACGCGTATCGAATTGCGTCAAATTGGCGTTAGAGACGAATCAAAAATGGTAAAAGGACTTGGTCCGTGTGGTAGAGAAATTTGCTGTGGAAGTTGGTTAGGCGATTTTGCCCCCGTTTCTATAAAAATGGCAAAAGATCAAAACCTTTCACTGAATCCAGTTAAAATATCAGGCCTTTGTGGCAGGTTAATGTGCTGCCTTAAGTACGAATACGATACGTATGTTCAAATAAGAATTGGCATGCCCAATAGAGGCGATAAAGTGAAAACGCCTGATGGTACTGCCATCGTCGTAGACACCAACATCTTACTCGAGCAAGTTAGGGTTAGACATTACCTTAAAGATAAACCGAACGAGCTCAGCGAAGACATCGTTGCATTTACTAAAAAAGATGTCAAAGTGATCGAAGTCAACAGAAGCAATGCACCAGCGCCTTCGGTGGTTGTGGATGCTATTCCAGTAGATTTGGCAGAACTTAAGAAACTTGAAGATTAGTCACAGAAACGTTTTGAAATGAATATTTCAAAACGTTTTCTTATGAATAGGAAAAGGTGGGTTTAATATGAACACGGACGTTGAAATTAAAGCAGATGAGCGCATGGATGATTTGCAGCTCGATGGGCTGAGAATTATTCAAAATCCAATGGGATTCTGTTTTGGTGTGGACGCTGTATTATTAAGCAATTTCGTCAAGTTGAAAAAGGATGAAGTGGCGGTGGAGTTTGGAACAGGAACCGGCGTGATTCCCATTTTACTGAGCGGAAGAAAAAGCTTTAAAAAAATCATCGCGTTTGAAGTGCAACCTGAAGTCGCAGACATGGCAAAAAGAAGCATCAGGTTGAATCATCTTGAAGAAAGCATTCAAATCATAGAGGACAATTTGAAGGAAGCTAGGCAGTATATAGATTCGGGTTCTATAGATGTCGTCTTTAGCAACCCGCCTTATATGTCCACAGACGGTGGCATAAAAAACGACCATTCGATGAAAGCGATTTCTAGACATGAAGTATTATGCAACTTGGAAGACATCGTTAGCGAGGCCAGCCGAATGTTGAAATTTCGAGGGCGTTTTTACATGATTCATAGACCCCATCGCCTTGTGGATATTGTGACGCTTTGTAGAAAGTATAAATTAGAGCCTAAAGAGATTAGAATGATTCAACCGTATTATGATAAAAAGCCCAATATATTCCTCATTATGTGCTCAAAAGGTGGGCGTTCTGACCTTAAATTCCACGATCCGTTGATCGTCTATGAGAAAGACGGGCGCTATACGGATGAAATCTACAAGATTTACGGGATGGAGAATATAACGGTTTTTACGGATTCGGAGAATCCTAAGGGTTTATAAAAGTAAGGAAGTGAAACGATGGCAGGTAAATTATATTTATGCGGTACACCGATTGGAAACTTGGAAGACATTACGTTGAGAGTGCTTAGGACGCTCAAAATGTGTGATGTCATCTATGCAGAAGACACTAGGCATTCCATTAAATTGCTGAATCACTTTGAAATTTCCAAACCACTTTATAGTTATCATGAGCACAACCAAAGCACAGCAGGACTAGAGATTTTACAGAAGATGAAAAATGGTGATGAGGTGGTGCTGATAACGGATGCGGGGATGCCAGGCATTTCGGATCCTGGGGAAGCACTTGTGAAGTTGTGTATTGAACATGACCTTCCTTTTGAAGTCATACCAGGGGTTACCGCATTTACGACAGCACTTGTCGGTTCAGGACTAGATACGTCAAGATTTGTATTTGAAGCGTTTATGAGTCGAGATAAAAAACAAAAGAAGTCACTATTGGAAAAAATAAAAAAAGACACAAGAACCATCCTATTTTATGAATCGCCTCATCGTTTAAAAGAAACATTAAAAGTGATGCTTGAAATTTTTGGCGACCGAAAGATGGTTATTGCACGTGAACTCACCAAAAAGTATGAAGAGTATCAGAGAGGACTAATCAGTGAACTCGCTCAACATTACGAAAATCACGACGTTAGAGGCGAGCTGGTTTTAGTCGTGGAAGGGTACCATGAAACGGCAGACGACTTAATCACCTATAATCCTGAAGAAACTGTGAAAGCGCATGTAGAGCGTTTGATTTCAGAAGGGACAACTAAAAAAGAGGCTATGAAAATAGTGGCCAGTGAACGAAACATGAAAAAGTCGGATGTCTATGCGACGATGATTGAATGACAAATAAAAAGCACAGCACCCTCATTTTGAGATGTGCTGTGCTTATTCTTTGGCGATTAGAGTACTTTAATTTCGTCGATACAAACTGGACAAATATTCTTGCCCTTGATGTTTTTAACCCCTTTTGCTTGTCCACAGAAAACACAAGCAGGCTCATATTTCTTTAAAATAATCGTTTCACCTTCAGTGAAAATTTCTAGTGCGTCTTTTTCGCCGATCGTAAGTGTTCTTCTGAGTTCAATCGGAATAACAACTCTACCGAGTTCGTCGACCTTTCTAACGATACCTGTCGATTTCATAATAACTACCTCCTAAGACATAATAAACCATTCCATAAACTCATAATATTATAAAATTTTCCAAATGTCAACTTGAGTGCCAAAATAAAGAAATCTTTCAAACCTTACTTTATCTTAAGAATGGCCTGATTTTTTCTCGAATTCCATGATCACAGACTCGACATCGTTCATCGTTTCTTTGAAATCATCTACTTTTGGAGAAAAATATTTGTCATAAAAGGCTTTACCGATGGAGAAAGTATGCATAAATGAACCTAAACCATCAACAAATCCCTGATTTTCCTTTATTTTTCCAGTTACAGATTCAGTCGTACCGGCGATGTTGTCAACGGTTGTTCGGAATGATTGAATATCGTGTGCGACTTCTCCGGTAATGGTTTCGATATGTTTTGTCAAATCAGGTACAACGTTAAGTGTCGAATCAATATTCCCACGGTTTTCATCCACCATTTGGTTGACACTCTTAACGACTTTGAGAACGCGCCTTAGGATGAGGATGAGATATACAAATAAAGTAACTAAACTGCCCCATAAAACGAATAAAAGAAAATCTTTGACGGTAATGACCAATTGACTATCCATAAAGCCTCCCCAAATCAATGTATTAAAGTTATTATACATCAAAAGAACCTCTAATAAAAGAGAAGGGAACCAACAAGCGAAATTTTACGCTTGTGATTCCCTATGGATTAAGTGTTCTTCTTATCGAACTCTAAACTCTTGGTTGTCAATTCTGATTTTATGGGCGTCGATAAATAACGATGAATCTTTAATGTTTACAGCGAAATTTGGTATTGATACGAACAGCTCGTCTTCTGTATGCGCATTAACCGCTGAAAACTCTCCAAAACCATATGTGTCATAGGAAATGGTGTTGAGGTTTTCATCTGTTAAAGTCAATTCCGTGGGCATGTCATGATCAATATAATAGAACGCTTTGACATCTTCAAAAATGATTTCTGTAGGCGTATTTGTATTGTTCGTACTAATTGCGAGTGAAATTTTATCTAAATCCATTTCAAAATTGATCGTGCTGATCTTTCCTTTTGAATAGTTATCCAATAAAGGATGAAAATTGTTTGTCATAAGCACCTCTTCTGCTAATAGTTGTCCTTGAGACTTAAACTAGTATATTAATATCACAATATAATATAACACGCAACATCTTTTTTAAATATTACAAATATTTTAAGTTGCACTTTCAAAAGTCATATGTTAAAATTTGCATAATCAATAGTAAAAAGTGATGATAGGAAGAGTAGCGGATTTGATGTCCAAGAGAGTCGGTGGTTGGTGAGAATCGATGTCGGAAAATGCGTGAATATGGCCCTTGAACTGATTGCGTGAAGTGTTTAGCGCATTCCGGATTTGTACACGTTATTGTACAGTTGATTATTTGATCAACATGAGGAAATTGCAGTGATGTAATTTCGAATTAGGGTGGTAACACGACTATGACTTCGTCCCTTTGTGGGGTGGGGTTTTTATATTTTTTTGAGGAGGAATAGACATGTCTAAGGGATCTTATTACGTAACAACACCAATTTATTATCCAAGTTCTAAACTTCATATCGGGCATACGTATACGACAGTTGCTGCGGATGCAATTGCGAGATATAAACGTGTGACGGGTTACGATGTCATGTTTTTGACGGTGACAGATGAACATGGACAAAAAATTCAAAACGTGGCAGCTGAAAAAGGTTTGCATCCTAAGGTTTTTCTTGATGGCGTTGTTGAGGAAATCAAGAAACTTTGGGAGACCATGGAGATTTCATATGACCAGTTCATCCGAACCACAGATGAGGATCATGAGAGACGCGTATCGAAACTTTTTAAAATCCTTTATGACAAAGGGGACATTTATAAAGGTGAATATGAAGTCCTTTATTGTACACCATGCGAATCATTCTGGACCGAATCTCAACTCAAGGACGGCAAATGCCCTGACTGTGGTAGAGCGGTGCAAGTGACAAAGGAAGAGGCGTATTTCTTCAGGTTGTCAAAGTACCAAGATCAATTGCTCGCACTTTTTGAAAACCATCCTGAAGTGCTGGAACCAAAGTCGAGAATCAATGAAATGGTGAACAATTTCATCAAGCCAGGTCTTGAGGACTTGTGTGTTTCCAGATCAACTTTTGATTGGGGCATACCAGTGCCACTGGACGAGAAACACGTCATCTATGTCTGGCTGGATGCGTTAAGCAACTATATAACGGCACTAGGCTATCCAGAAGTCAAAGATGGGAAATTTGCAAAGTATTGGCCGGCGGACGTTCATTTGGTAGGTAAGGAAATTGTACGTTTTCACACGATCATTTGGTTTGGTATACTAATGGCGCTTGAAATTCCTGTACCGAAGAAAGTCTTTGGTCATGGATGGATACTGCTTGAGGGTGGCAAAATGTCAAAGTCGGTGGGCAATATTGTCGATCCTGTCGTCTTAATTGAACGATATGGCGTTGATGCGCTCAAATATTTCCTGTTGCGTGAATACACTTTTGGTCAAGATGGGCTTTTCACAAACGAGGTTTTACTGAACAGAATTAATGCCGATCTCGCAAATGATTTGGGCAATTTGGTTTCCAGATCGATATCCATGGTCGAAAAGTATAGAGACAGCGTTGTACCCGCTTCAAACTATTCCTTTGAGTTTGATGAAGATCTAAAAAGCATCGCGATCAGTGCAAGTCAGTTCGTCGATAAAAAGCTTGATAACTTAGATTTCTCTGGTGCGCTTGAAGAAAAATGGAAAGTTGTTCGAAGAACGAACAAATATATAGATGAGACGCTGCCTTGGGTACTTGCAAAAGACGACGCAGACGCTGAAAAACTCGATACGGTGCTCTATAATTTAATCGAGGGCATTCGAATCATATCTGTGCTGATTCAACCATTCTTGATCCATACATCAAGAAAGATTTGGGATCAACTGAGCATCACTGAAGGTGAGTCGACTGCGTGGGAGACGGTTACAACATTTGGGCTCTATAAACCGGGTACGGTCGTAAAGAAGGGTGATGCACTTTTCCCAAGAATCGACATCAAAGTAGAGCTTGAAGCGCTTGAGGCATTGTCAAAACAACAAATGGAAGTGGCCGCTTCTAAAAGTGAAGCTAAGATAGCAGAGGTGCCGATAAAACCAGAGATTACGATCGACGATTTTGCTAAGGTGGATCTTAGAGTGGCTAAGATAATCGCTGCAAAAGCGCATCCAAGTGCGGATAAGCTTTTGATTTTAACGTTGAAAGTCGGAAGCGAAACGAGACAAGTCGTTTCTGGAATCGCGAAACACTATCAGCCTGACGCACTCATCGGACAAGATGTTGTGCTTGTTGCGAATTTAAAGCCTGTAAAATTGCGTGGTGAACTTTCGCAAGGCATGATACTCGCCGCTACACTAGGTGAGACATTAACGCTCGTTTCAGCGGATATCGAGGATGGCAGCATCGTTTCTTAATGTTATGCCCCGCATCAAGTCATGCGGGGTATTTCTTTTTTTTCAGGAATAGGGCATAATAGAAACAAGAGCATTTTTTAATTTTAGGAGGTCCATTTTGCTATTTGATTCGCATTCACATATAGACGCTTCGCAATTTGATCACGATCGCGATTTGGTGATCAGACGTGCTGAGCTGAACGATATTTCTTATATCCTAAACCCAGGGGCTGATTTTGAATCTAGCCTCAAAGCCGTAGAGTTGGCTGAGAAGTATGATTTTATTTTTGCTGCTGTAGGCGTACACCCTCATGATGCGGAAACGATGGATGAGCAGATGCTTCAATTGCTTGAGCTGATGGCTAAGAAAGAGGTCGTTAAAGCGATCGGAGAAATTGGTCTTGATTATTATAGAGACCTTTCACCGAGAGAGGTTCAAAAAAAGTGGTTTGTTGAGCAAATCAGAATGGCAAAAAGACTGGGACTTCCAGTGATCATTCACGATAGAGACGCAAACGATGACGTGCTTAGAATTTTAAAAGAGGAACATGCTTTTGAAACCGGTGTTTTGATGCACTGCTTTTCAGGAAGCCGTGAACTTGCCTCACAGTATATTAAGTTAGGCGCTTACATCTCTAT
>DMYC01000098.1 GCA_003482695.1 Clostridiales bacterium UBA8960 | reverse complement strand
TCCTGTCCCAAATGCTTACGAACACTTCTGAGTGCGAGCGCAATATCCTGATAACGGTCTTGAACACCGCCCCTTCCCAAATCGATGAATCCTGTAAAAATAAGCTTTAAGCCTTCATCCAGCTCAGCCATCAGATTATCTAAACAGTAGTCACCATGCGCTATAACCAAGTCGAAATCAATCGGTTTTTTTATCACCAGCTGAGACCATAACGATTCTAGAGAAACACCTTTGTACTGAGCCTCAAAATCCTCCGTATCCACAGTCCCCGCATCGATTTTCTGCCTTACCTCAACTAGCCGATCGTCCAAATCCACTTTAACTGGACAATCATCAAAAGGTAACAGATGAAGTGTTCTAAGCGCGCTTCCATAAAGCTTAGCAACCTCTTCCTTGTCATGTTCATGCCGCCACATTTTCAGATTCTTGCCATCCAGCTTTGACATCACAAACATTGCTTCCCAGTTTCCATCTAACTTTTGCACCTGTTCAAAATGTAAAACCGATGGCACCAATACTTTACCGTTTAACCACTTTATAAGCTCAACCTCACGGGCAAGCGTTTCAGCTTCACTCAGGATCGTTTCGACTTTCATGATTATGTCTTCCCCGAAGTAGTCCTTCACTTGATAAAGCTTTGCACCGCTTGCACCGCCAGGGATTGATTCAAGTTTTGTGCCTTTATACAAATTCATAGCTTAATCCTCATAAAAGTCAATCCCAATAACCCCAACCACTTCACCATCAACCAACACCAAGCTATAAAGTTCCCACAACGAGTAAGGCGATACCCAATTTCAATTTCATTCTGCGATTTGTTCTCAAACCTTACCCCCATATCCTACTCAAACAGCTGTCTTAACTCAATCTGCCCTTCGCCATACCCCTGAGGATCAGGCATTTTCAAAGCCCATTCCACAGCTTCTTCCTTAGAATTCACATCGATGATGATGAATCCCGCCACCAAATCCTTTGTCACGTCAAATGGACCTTCCGTAATCACAGGTGCATTCCCCACTTCTGGATATGAAATCCTCATGCCATTCGAGCTCGGCTGAATCCCCTTTGCCATCACTCTAACCCCAGCCTCAACCAACATCTCATTGTATCTGGACATCGCCTCCATCAGATGCTCTGGCGGTAAGTTGCCCCCTTCAGAATTTCTTGAAGCTTTCACGATCAATATGAATTGCATCTATTGCCTCCTTGATTTGAATATATTATATATCCAAAAGATTAAAGAAATACGCGACATCATCTACATGCGCCGCCTCGCCACCAACCGACTCATATAGACCACATGCAGGCTGATTCGACTTTTCAGTGAAGAGAAAAATCCTGCAAATACGCTTTTGTTTACACAATGCCTTCAGCTCCGCAAAAATCAACTTCCCAACACCTTGTTGTTGATATTCAGGGAGTACACCCACTTCATGGATATACAGCATATTGCCTATATCATTCAGGCGGTTCAACTCGTATCCATAAGCAAATCCAATCACTCTGCCTTCATCCAAACAGGCAACCATCCAGCACATCGGGTTTGCCAAAAAGATTCGTGCGTTTTCTTCACAGATGAAATTGCTTCGAAAATCCTTCTCCATCTGTAAAACTCGACTCAAATCCTCTTCGTTAAGCCTTCTAAATTCTCTGTTGCCCATTTCACACCTCATAGATTAATCAATATATCGCTTTTGCATCTTTAGGCAGCACACAAACATCTCTCAAAAATTTCAAACTATTATCTGCTTCAACTTGATTATACAAAGCACCCATCTGCTCCGAAAGTTCCCGTGCGACTGCATCAAATAAATCACACATTACGAAAACGGCTTTCCAAATTTCGTTAATCTCAGCGTTTGAGTAAGTCATTAACAAAGCTTGCCATGTGTCCTCATCCAGCCACTTCTTCATATACTTTCCCGACTTNNCCAGCCATTTGTTCATATACTTACCCGACTTACCAGTACTGACTGAAAAATCAGTTGTGAACCCAACCTTCCATTCCAAAAGTCGAATGAGCTGAGGTCTAATCACGTGATTGATCATGTCCATCACATATGGAATCTCTTCACGCCAAAGGCCTTTTGCAACATTGTTCAAACACCACCAAAACTCATTGCATGTGTCGAGAAACTGCTTCTCTGTCGGTCTTTGCACCCAAAAATCTTCATCTGTTGCTTCGGGCATGGTCGGCAGACAGCCATCTTTATCAAGTAGGATCTTACAAAGTCGGTCTTCCCTAATTTCCTTTAGAACATGTTCTAGTATACTGACATGTAAATCTAAACGATTACCGTCTGCAAACTGTATCAGCCAACCATAACAGCTCATTACATCGCTTTCATAACTCCCGTGTTCCTCAGGATACTGCATATAAAGACGTTCACCAAAAAGATCAATCCATGCCTTATCAAGTCGGAACGACTCCGTCTCCTCAACCACATAAACGATATCATAATCTTGAAATATATCTTTCGGTGCATTTGGATTCGTCCGATAGCCGTTCATGTAGACTGCTCTTATACGCTTATCCTCTTTCGCGACACCGAGAATCAAATTCATCATTTCTTGCTCTGAACGCATCGGACCTCCTAAGAATCCTCTTTTAATCGCTTACTCATGATGACACTCTTATAATTCGTCTCATCCCACTGAATCGTTTCAACATATCGATAGCCTTTACGCGCATAATACTCGATTAGATGATGTGCCGTCTCTGCGGTATCCAGCGCAAGCTCTGTAACACCCTCCATTTTTCGCGCCTCATTCTCCACGAGCTCAATCATTCTACTGCCAATCCCGTATTTTTGCAGCTCAGGCATCACTGCAAACTGCCCAAACTTCGCAACATTCTTTTTCTTATACCATTCACTGACACCAGAAGTGCTGTGCGTATATAAAGAAATCGTCGAAACGATATCCCCCTCATGAATTCCTACGAAGCACTTACATGCCTTATTGACCCGATTCATCGTAATGCTTTCATCCTGAGTCGCAGCGACATACCTAAGCCCCATATCCAACAGGAACTTGTAGGATCTATTCAAAAGGACAGTAAGCGCTTTAAGTGAGTCCTCCGAAGACAGTTGCCTGAACTCTATATATTTATTTGTATCGAACGCGTATATAATAGACATAAGACTCCCCTTCAAAATCATCTATTGCCACGGTTTTTCTTCTATTTTTAAATCTTCATAATATATTCTAAGCTTATCTGATATGTTGTCCTTTGCCTTAAACCATCTTCCGTTTATATTAACATAATTATTTATCACTGTGATATCGCCACCTTTATAGACCAACCTGACTTGCCATCCCTTTTCAAAATGCATGACTGGCTTCAAATCGGAGTCCTTGATCATGTTGAAAATCGCGTGTATATCCTCATTTGACGTTACCTCCTTGTAATGCGGTGGAGAAGGCAGAGCGACCATTTTAACTGAGGTGGGCAATGGGTTTGTTGGTATTGGAACAACAGATAATAGCACATAGATAGCAGATAACACAATTAGTGAAGCAATCAAAACTGCAATCCGCTTCAATGATGTTTTCATGGCTGCCTCCTATTTCACACGCGTCGCCATCGGATGGTTCGCCCCGAACTGCACCAAATCCCACAGGTTGCCATACAAGTCCTTAAATACTGCGACCGTGCCATATTCCTGCACTTTTGGTTCTCGGACAAACTCGATGCCCTTCGACTTCATCTCCTCATAGTCGCGCCAAAAGTCGTCTGTGCCCAAAAATAGAAAAATTCGCCCACCGGACTGATTGCCGATGAACGCCGATTGCTCAGGCGAAGATGCTCTTGCCAGCAGGATCGTCGTGCCTGTTGAGCCCGGAGGCGCCACCACGACCCAGCGTTTATCTTGTTCCGGTTGATAGGTATCTTCGACTAATGAAAAATGGAGCTTTTTCGTATAAAAATCTATGGCCTCATCGTAGTCTCTCACCACTAGAGCAATATGCACGATCGATTGAATCATTTTAGCACCTCATATTTTCTTTACAAAACAGACAAGTCGATTCGCCTCTTCAAAACCATAGCCTTTATGAAAGTCAATGCTGAGTTCATTGTCCAGCTCACAATCAGACGCAAACTCAGTAAGACCATGCTCACGTCCCCATGCCTCACCACGAAACATAAGCTCACGGGCAATTCCGCGACGTCTGTCACACGCTTCCACGTAGATGCCTTCCACATATGCAACGGGTGACGTTTCAGAGCCCTCCACATAGTCGTTTCGAATCGCCAGCTGTATGAAGCCGGTGTATGCACCGATTGCGTTTACATATAAAAAACACTCTGCTTTGTCACTCGAAATGGTCTCTTGGTACATCTCAAGAAGCTCCTGCTTTTCTGCATCTGGCCACAGCTTGTTCGCAAGCTCAACGCATGCACTAATGTTCTTTTCGTTTAATCTGATAATCATACTTAACACCTCATATGCTTTTTTTGTACCTCACTTCATTAACACCAAATCGATCAAGCTTTTTTATAACATTGGTAGACTCAAAACCATGCTTCTCATAAAAACGCCTCGCGCTTTGATTGTCCTCTAAAACCCATAGCCGTATTTCGTCTTTGCCTTTCGCTTTTGCGATATCCTCGCAAGCTGCTATCAGCTTTGAGCCTATACCCAAATGCTTATAACCGGGTTCGACATAGATTGCGATCAACTCTAGTAGAATCGTAACGTTTAGATTTCCATTCACAACTTCATCTTCTTCGCGACTGTCACCATACAGAAAAAAACCTTTTATAATCTCGTTATCCTCATACACGAAGTAATTATGGTCATTTTCAAGGATCTCGACCAGACTTTCATATCTTTTCACGACACTCATGTTCTTATACAATATCTTTTCATCGATAATACTCGCATATGCTGAACGCCATCCGAAGACTATGATTTCGGCGATTCTCATTGCATCATTTTGAGTGGCTGGTCGTATCATATTGTGGCCTCCAGGACAGTTTGATATATGCAAATCATTGGCTAAAATTTTGAAACAAGCTGTGCCACCAAAGCGATCACAACAACTATTCCACTTAGATAGTACAAGTAATATTTTACAGCCTTACTTTCAGGGTCCGTTTTATGTAATAAATACCATGAAAAAAT
>DMYC01000412.1 GCA_003482695.1 Clostridiales bacterium UBA8960 | reverse complement strand
TATCAAGTGGATAAGATAAAAGCGATGAATAAAAAGGAACTGGCTGAATTCATCAAACAGCTTGAAGAAGAAATGTTCGCGGCATCTAAAACGCTTCAATTTGAACGTGCTGCCGAGCTACGCGATATGATCGTCGAACTAAAGACGATGAAAGTGAAATCATAAACTAACAGATGATATAAGAGGCATATTATGAGTAAAAATACTATTTTTGTTAAAGGTGCAAAAGAGCACAACTTAAAGAACATCGATGTGACGATACCAAGGGATCAATTGGTCGTCATCACCGGACTCAGTGGTTCAGGCAAATCGTCACTCGCATTTGACACGATTTATGCTGAGGGCCAGCGGCGTTATGTCGAGAGTTTGTCATCGTATGCGAGACAATTTCTCGGTCAGATGGAAAAACCGGATGTCGAATATATAGAAGGCCTTTCTCCAGCCATTTCCATCGATCAAAAGACGACGAGTCGAAATCCGAGATCTACTGTAGGCACAGTCACAGAAATTTATGACTATTTGAGACTTTTATACGCTAGAGTGGGCATACCACATTGTCCAGCATGTGGCATCGTTATATTGCCACAATCCCTAGATCAAATCGTCGATAAGGTGATGCAACTTGATGAGGGAACGCGTATGCAAATACTCGCGCCTATGATTACCGGTAAAAAGGGGCAACATCAAAAACTTATCGAGGCACTAAAAAAAGAAGGGTATGTCAGAGCGCGCATAAACGGAGAAGTCCGAGATTTAAGTGAAGACATCACGCTTGACAAAAATAAGAAAAATACGATTGAAGTCATAATTGATCGATTGATCGTTAAGGATGGCATCCAACAGCGGTTGACGGATTCTGTAGAAACCGCATTAAGGTTAACGGAAGGGCTCCTTATCGTCAACATCATCGACAAAGAGGATTTGACGTTTAACACTAAATTTGCATGTGCAGAGCATGGATTAGGCATCAGCGAAATGGAACCAAGAATGTTTTCATTTAATGCACCTTATGGTGCATGCCCTGATTGTAATGGACTCGGGTTTACCAAAAAAGTCGACCCTGAACTTTTGGTGCCTGATACCAAACTGTCTGTGGCGGATGGTGCGCTGTTACCGATCGCAAACAGTTCTGAAGGTACGTTCTATGTCAATATGATTCACGCATTGATCGAGGAACATGGCAGTTCAACTCAAGTGCCATTCAAAGATTTGCCGAATCATGTTAAACATGAGATTTTTTATGGCACCGGAGACCGGAAAATCAGTTTCAAATACGATAGTAGGTACGTCGGATTCACGGAGTTCAATCGCCCATTTGAAGGATTGGTCAACAACTATGAAAGGCGTTATGCGGCAACCAATTCGGAATACATTCGTTCAAAAATCGAAGAGTTCATGAGTATGATAGAATGTGCGACATGTCATGGACAAAGGCTCAAGGATGAAGTCCTCGCCGTTTCAGTGGGCGGTAAGAGCATTCATGAGGTGTCTTGTCTGTCAGTGAAAGACGCGCTTGTGTTTTTTGAGCATTTGGAGCTGAGTATGATGAATCAGGAGATTGCAGCTCAAATTCTAAAAGAGATCAACGCTAGACTTAATTTCTTAAAAAACGTTGGACTGGAATATCTGTCTCTTTCTAGAGCAGCAGGTACACTATCTGGTGGCGAATCGCAAAGAATCAGACTTGCCACCCAAATCGGTTCCGGGTTAGTGGGCGTGCTCTATATACTGGATGAACCAAGTATTGGCTTACATCAAAAGGACAATGAAAAACTGCTCAAAACGTTACGCAATTTGACGGATTTAGGAAACACTTTGCTCGTGGTCGAACACGATGAAGACACCATCAGGCAAGCGGACTACATTTTGGACCTTGGTCCTGGTGCTGGAGAACACGGTGGTCATATTATCGCAGAAGGATCGATTGAGGATATTTTAAATAACGAGAACTCCATTACGGGCCAATATCTTTCGGGCAAGAAAAAAATTGACGTTCCAAAAAAAAGGCGAGAAGCAACCGATAAAAAAATCACGATTGTCAATGCCGGTGAAAATAATCTAAGAAACATCAATGTCGAGATCCCTTTAGGATTGCTCTGTGCGATTACAGGTGTGTCAGGTTCCGGTAAAAGCACATTGATCAACGAAATACTTTATAAATCATGTGCCATCAAGATCAACAAAAGCCGAGTCAAAGCTGGTAAGCACGACGATATCATGGGTCTAGAGCATATAGACAAAGTGATTGACATCGATCAGACCCCGATTGGAAGAACACCACGCTCAAATCCTGCGACATATACGGGTGTTTTCGACCATATAAGAGACATATTTGCACAACTACCGGAAGCAAAGATGCGCGGTTATCAAAAGGGCCGGTTTAGTTTTAATGTCAGCGGTGGCAGATGTGAGCATTGTAAAGGCGATGGCATCATAAAAATTGAAATGCATTTTCTACCGGATGTTTATGTCCAGTGTGATGTATGCAAAGGTAAACGATATAACAGAGAGACTTTGGAAGTGAAGTATAAAGGAAAAAACATCTCAGAAGTGTTGGATATGACTGTTGAAGAAGCGGTTGAATTTTTTACAAATATCCCGCGTATAAAAAGGAAGCTTAAAACGCTTCATGATGTGGGACTTGATTACATTCATCTGGGGCAACCATCAACTCAACTATCCGGCGGCGAAGCACAACGCATCAAGTTGGCGACAGAACTGAGTAAAATAAGCACGGGAAAGACACTATATATATTAGATGAGCCAACCACTGGGCTACACACAGCAGATGTACACAACTTGATTAAAGTGATTCAAAAACTTGTCGATGCGGGCAATACGGCAGTCGTGATAGAACACAATCTCGATGTGATAAAATCAGCGGATCACATCATCGATTTGGGTCCTGATGGTGGCGATAACGGTGGACAAGTCATCGCATGTGGTACTCCTGAACATGTGGCTACCATAAAGACGTCATACACGGGCATGTTCTTGAAAAATTTACTGAATACGGCACGCAAATCCACAGGCAGGAAAAATAATGGATAATCATGGTTTTGAGGTCAAAGAACACATAAAGGAACAACTTAAGACATTGCCAAATCAGCCAGGCATTTATATCATGAAAGATTTGAAGGGCGAGATTATCTATGTCGGCAAGTCCAAGAACTTAAAGAATAGAGTAAGCTCTTATTTTCGTGGGTTTAAATCTCATATGCCTAAGGTTCAAACGATGGTTATCAACATCGCGGAGTTTGAGTACATTATTACGGATAATGAGATGGAAGCGCTCATTCTTGAAGCAAATTTGATCAAGAAAAACCTACCTCGATTCAATATATTGTTAAAAGATGACAAAATGTATCCTTACATCGTCGTCACAACCGGTGAGCGTTTTCCAAGGGTCTATATGACGCGTCAACTGCCAAAGGGGAATCATAAAATTTTTGGACCTTATACCAGCGTTGAGCAAGTGAAGATTACACTTGAAGTCATCCAGACGCTTTTTCCACTTAGGGAGTGCAGTAAAAAAATTACGGATAAAGTTGAGAGACCTTGTCTAAACTATCATATTGGGCGATGTGCAGGTGCGTGTAATCACATGATTTCAGATGAGGATTACAATAAATATGTGATTCAAATCATCCGTTTTCTCAATGGCGACAAAGATTGGCTCATCAAATCGCTACAAGAAAGCATGATGGAGAAAGCACAAAATATGGCTTTCGAGGAAGCAGCCGTCATCCGAGATAAAATTCAAGCTCTAAAAGCATTAAACGAAAAACAGAAAGCCATTCAAACTGGAGGAAAAAATCAGGACTATATCGCGACATATAGCTTTGAAGATCGCGCTTGTGTCATGCTTTTCCAGGTGAGAAACGGTAAGATAGAGGGGCGTGAATCATTTAATTTGGTCAACGCTGAAGCAACTGAAACCAGTGAATTGCTCGTGTCGTTCTTGACACAGTACTATTCTGGATCTGAGGTTATACCACCGGAAATATATCTGTCAGAAGAGGTGGAAAATGTAGGCTTGTACGCAGATTGGCTATTTAGATTATCGGGCCACAAAGTCGTCATTTCTGTTCCTCAAAAGGGTGAAAAGAAGAGAAC
>DMYC01000168.1 GCA_003482695.1 Clostridiales bacterium UBA8960 | reverse complement strand
TTAATACGATGTTGTTCAAGGGTCGCGTATTATAAAGGAGACGATCATGGAAATTAAAATTGACGCAAGAGGTCTTCAGTGTCCTAAACCTGTCATTGAAACAAAAAAGGCACTTGAGGGTATAAGAGAAGGCAATATTATTACGGTCGTAGACAATGATGTCGCAAAAGAAAATGTTTCGAAATTGGCCAAGAGTATGAAGCTTCATTTTAGTGTTTCAGAAATGGATGGCACTTATGAAATAAGCATTTTCAAGGGTGCCTATGCAGAGTCTGCAGAAGAAATGGTGCAAAAAAGGCCGGATATTGCAAATCTAGTGATCTTAGTAGGCAGTGACGTGATGGGTGAAGGCGATCGAACGCTTGGCGAAGTGCTCATCAAGAGTTACTTTTATGCGTTGTCTGAAACGGAACCTTATCCGAAAGCCATATTGTTTATTAATTCAGGTGTAAAACTAACGACGAGCCACCCTCAGATTATAGAATACTTAAAGAAGTTGATGGATATGGGAACTGAGATTCACAGCTGTGGAACGTGCCTTGATTATTATAAAATCAAAGAGATGCTTCAAGTGGGCGGAATATCCAACATGTACACGATTGTTGAACTTATGAATGAAGCCAACAATACGATCAGAATATAGTTGTGAAAGGATTTTAAATGTTTAACGAATTTATTATTATCGCATTCAGTTCGACTCATCAAGCAATACATTTTGAGAAACTTTTAATGGGACATTACGCAATTGAACTTATTCCAACACCAAGAGATGTGAGCGCAAGTTGTGGATTATCCTTAAAGTTTGAAGTGGATGATATGGGTGCGATTTTAGAAGAACTAAGTAAAGAATCAAAGGAAGGCCTTCAGCTTTTACATGTAATTGTAGGTAATAGCGATCAAAAGATTATTCCTTTAAATTGGGAGCGTTAATTATGCCACTGAAATTGGAGATAGGCGATAAAATCACAACAAAAAAGCCACACCCATGTGGAAGCCATAGTTTTGAGATTGTTCGAGTCGGAATGGATTTTATCATCAAGTGTGAAAAATGCCAGAAGGAAATTTGGATTCCAAGAGTTAAAATCGAGAAACGCATAAAAGAGATCTATCGAAATGGTGAAAAAATACAAAAATAAAAGCTTGTCATCAAAGATGACTAGTGATATAATTCTAATGTTGTAAGTGCGACATATCGTCGCTACTTCTCTGCCCTTGATTTGAGGGCCACTATGACCATAGGGAGGTGTAAAAGATGAGAAAATATGAATCTATTTTTATTTTAAGACCATCAATCGAAGAAGAAAAAAGAGTTGAAGCGATTGAAAAGTTCAAAGCAATCATTGCGGCTGATGGAGAAATAGAAAAAGTAGAAGAATGGGGAAACAGAAAGCTAGCTTATGAAATCGAAAAGATTAGAGAAGGTTACTATGTAATGGTAACATTTAAAGCTAACCCAACGCTTCCAAAAGAACTCGAAAGAAATTTTAAAATTTCTGACGACGTTATCCGTTATATCGTCATCAATTTAGAAGACAAATAAATGAAAATGGGGGCTCATTAATGAATAGTGTAGTATTAATCGGGCGTTTGGTACGAGACCCAGAACTCAGATTTGTTCCTGGAAGCGGGATGGCAGTAGCCAATTTTACGATGGCGATCGACAAAGGATTGACACGCGAGAAAAAGCAGGAATTCGAAAACCAAGGCAAACCAACAGCTGACTTCATTCGTATAGTTGTTTGGGGCAAACAGGCTGAAAACTGCTCTCAATATTTAGCAAAAGGCAAACTCGTTGCAATACAAGGTTCAATTCAAACCAGCAGCTACAAGTCTACAGCAGGAGAAACTAGATATACGACCGAAGTTCTTGCAAATCGAGTTGAATTCCTCGAATGGGGAGAGAAGACACCGTCATCAAGTGCGAAAAACGATGATTTTAGTTTCGGAGCGGGTAGCTTTGAAGATTTTCAGTCTATTGAAGACGACGATGACGTTCCATTCTAATAGAAGGAGGGAAAACTAATGATTAAAAGACGTAGAAAAAGAAAAGGTTGTGCTTTCTGTCAAGATAAAGTAGAATCTATCGATTATAAAGATACAAAGAAACTTCAAAAGTATCTAACTGAAAGAGGCAAAATATTGCCTAGAAGAGTAACTGGTACTTGCGCGAAGCACCAAAGAATGGTTACTAGCGCTGTTAAAAGAGCTAGAATTATTGCACTCTTACCATTTGTTAGCGAATAATAAATCCGCTGTCCTGAGGGGCAGCGTTTTATTTTTTTTTGTAACAAGTGATTAAAAAACAGCTCAAATAGTGTATAATCAATAGTAATGAAGAATAATAGCGGAGGACTCCCCATTGAGAAGCACAAGAGAAATTACTGAAGCGGGACTATTTGCAGCATTGACTTCGGTCATGATCGTAGGCGCTTTTTATATACCGGTCTTAGGTAGCATCATGGGGTTGTTTTTACCAATCCCAATTATTGTTTTAACGGTTAAAAACAAACCTGTCTATGTTGTTGTTTCTGCTTTTGTTGCGATACTGATATCAGGATTGATCATTTCATTCATAAACAGTTTGACCATGGGTGCAGTAGCATTGATGGTTGGTTTGCCTATAGGTTTCGCCATTAAAAACAAGCAGAAGAATTTGCTGGCACTATTGTTCGGAACAATTGGCGCTGCAATTGCTTTTCTGATTGTTTTTAAAATTTTGGAAGTTACGACAGGCGTTACATTGCTACAGACGATAGAAGAGAGCTTTACCATGTCAATGGGGGTTCAAGAAGGGCTTACATCTGCGATAGAGGGAATGGGTGTTGACACGACTGGTTCTTTGGAAGAGGCACAAGTGCTTTTAAATGAAATGCTTTATATCATGAAGCTGATTATGCCAGCGATGATTCTTGTGTTTTCAATGTTTTATTCTGCAGTGAATTTAGTGTTTTCCCATCAGGTTCTTAAACGCCTTAGAATTGATCATATCCCAGTAGGTTCTTTTGAACACTTCAGTTATCCAAAACACATGGCATATGGCAGTGTTGGAATGATCGTATTGGCCTATTTGGTTGGAAGTTTAGGCGCTGTCGATTTGGATTTGATTTCAGCCAACTTTGCTTATCTGTTCATTACTGTTTTCTCAGTTCAAGGGATGGCGGTAATCTATTATTATTTGAAAAAGCGTTCTGGCAAGGCTTCTGGCATTGTTGTGATCGTGCTATTAGCGATTATCGGTCTTTTAAATTACATTGCTTTCTTAGGATTTTTCGATGTTATGATGGATTTAAGAAAATTAGGAAACCGGGAACCTAAATAGACGAGAGGTTGGCTTATGGGAAAT
>DMYC01000304.1 GCA_003482695.1 Clostridiales bacterium UBA8960 | reverse complement strand
GAGTAAGTTCCTTGCGTTCGTCCCATGGCAGTTCGTCATCCTCGAAATAATCAAGCCATTTTTGGGTTTTGTATTTTGAAATGACTGACAAACCGAGGAATGAATCAAAAACATGATTTGTTGAACCGTTTAAGTGCAACGGAAAACTCTCACCGGTCGAATTGCGCTTAATCGTGCAGCTGGTGTTGCCGTCAATGTCATAAATCACAGTGAGTGTGTATTCCCCTTCAATGTTGAAAACATGGTAATCCGGGTCAATAACAAAATGTGCGTACTTCTCGAAGTCTGAGACTGTAAGATTCGGGGCTTTTTTCGCAAGTTCCCGCAAAGCACCAACAGTCAGCGCTTCACCTTTGATTTTAGGGTATTGGCTCAGATAATCGGTGTTGGAACGGTATTTGTAAACTGCGCCAACTTTCGTAAATCCTAAGTTTGCTGATTTCAGCGTTAGCGTATCTCCACCATTCGAAACTTCAAATGTCGCACTTGTGTTTTCATCGTGGGTTACCGTTAATTCGTTTCCACTCATCTCGTACCGCCCGATGCTGAACAGTGCAAAGCTACTGATGGGCGGTTGCGAGAGCCATGCATGACCGTTTTCGTAAAGAGTGACTGTCGGCATTGTGACAAATTGGTCCCCCTCTTCCAAGACAAAGATTTGGGGCGTCTCACGCAGGTTAAAACTGTTCGTCGTTTCAAAACCGCAGCCAGAAATAGCGTAAGCGGTAACAATCACAATCATTAACCAGAAAATCTGCTTCATAAGCTTAACCTCCAACGGCGTTTGTAATTAGAACAAAGCATATGGCTACGATTAACGCACCAAATGCTACTGTAGATAATGTGGTCAGTCTCTTGTACGATAACACACTTTCAATACGTCTTCGCGTATTCGATCCACCAAAAGCACTGACGAAATAGCTCCGACCAGTGGCACAGGATAGTAGGGCGGAGGCATAGTCTTTTGCCTTATCCTCGCCCATAGTTTTTAGCACCTTGGCGTCACAAGCGAGCTCCATGTCGGTAAAGAACCACTTCAAAAAGAACCAGCATAGAGGATTGAACCAATGCACACACAAGGTTAACACAGCCACGACCCTCCAGAGGTTATCCCTGCGAAGTATATGCACCTGTTCGTGGGCAAGTATAAAGGGCAGTTCCGAATGGGGAATCCAATCGGGAAGGATTATCCTCGGTTTGATAATGCCATAGACCGCCGGGGCGGATACCTTCGCGGACATCCAAACATCGCCTTCTAAATGTCTAGCATCCTGTAATTCTCGTTTGGTGAGCGCATATAGGAAAACCGAAGTTAGAATTGCGGTGGTACCAACAATTGCCCAGATTATTGACGCTGTTTCAAAAACGCTTTTTAGCAATTCCGTCTTATAGACAACGGGAAAGTAGCTCTCTGCGGCTTGCGCAAAGTTTGACATCGTGCTGTAGGGTGAACCGGGAGCCTTTTCCCAGATGATCACAGTCTTGGTGGCGTACTTTGAGATAAGTGTCAGCAAGCTCCAGCGGCTTGCTATGCCGAATGGAATCCATAGGCGAACCAAAGGCACAAGCCATAGAGCATACGCCGCGAAGCGCGGGAGCCTCGGTATCTTCCGAACAAGAGCAACGATTAGCCCTGTCATACCTCCGATGATGCTGATATTGAGCACCCAGTAAAAGATTTCAGAAAGCATGGCCATCACTTCTTTTCTATCAGAGATCTGAGTTCGGTAAGTTCTTCCTCGGAAAGCTGCTCATTAATGAACGCAGCAAAGAACGCCTTCTTTGAGCCGCCCCAAAGCTTATCAATCATCCGTTCGGTTTCGTTCCTTTGCACATCGTCTCGGCTTATGAGCGCAACGCAGACGAAGCCCGGTTCCTCACGGCAAACTGCGTTTTTGTCAATGAGCTTCTTAATAACCGTATAAGTCGTATTTTTGTTCCAGCCGATTTCCGCAGCGGCAATCAGACTGATTTGCTTGGCGTTGGTTTTCCCCTCACGCCAGAGTATGTCCATGATCTTTAGTTCACTGTCAAACAGTTTTATGGGTTCCATAGCAATCACCTCAGACTATAGTAATAGTACACTTACATACTATAGCAATAGTCTGGGGTGTGTCAAGAGAATTCTATGAAGAAGGCACACCGCCAAAATGAGTTTAAATGAAATACATTTCAAAAAAACTTGATATAAGCCTATAAATGCATTACACTTCAATAAAGAGACGGTTTATTATCAAGTTGCGTATACCGTTCGTGAGTCGGAGACGCATGAGCGAGAGTTGAGACCACTTAGGTTGGTTCCAGACCATTTCCCTAAGGTAATTATCACGATGGATGATGATTTGGAGCGGAATTTTGATGGAATTCGAGTGGTTAATGCGATTGATTTTTTGACAAAATCGTGAACGACATCAAAACGGTCAAACAGTTGCAAAAATTAAGAAAGTGAAAGATCACGAATCCAGGCGCTATGCCAGAATTCAGAATCTTTCACTTTTATTTTATTGTCTTCAGTAACTTGTTCTGTAATCGCTTCAGTTTATCGAGCATTAACTTTCCAATTCTCCTGCGTGCATAATTCGTATAATTTCTTGAGCAATATTCTCAGGAGAAAGAATAAAATCTATACACCCACTTGCGATTGCAGTATCCGGCATATCCGGCTGCACTGCGGAGTCGGGACTTTGTGCGATCGTGATACCTCCAACATCTTTTATAGCGCATAGCGCATCTGCCCCATCACCGTCATAACCAGAGACAATGACAGCTATAATTTTACCGTCCCAATGTTGTGCCATGGAATGCAAAAAAACCGTAATCACATCAGGCCATCCCTTAGGCTTTGATATAGGCTCAAGGCGGAACTCACCATCAAAAACGTGTAAATCGCGCTTTTCAGGAATTATAAAAACATGGTTGGGTTTAATGTCTAGTTTTTCAGTGATCAGTTCAACCGGCATCTTTGTATGTTTTGGTAGAATTTCGTGGAGCATGGTGGCTACAGTTCTTAAATGATTAACGATGACGATAGCAACACCCATATCAGCTGGCAGATTCTGTAGTAATCGAGTATAGGCGTCAAGACCACCAGCTGAACCTCCCACGCAGATAACAGGAAAGTCTTTGGCAGAACGCTTAGGTTTCTTAGTGTTCATATAATCACTCCAATGCATGTCTTCTTTAAGTATCATTATGAACATATCATACTACTCGACAACCAATTTGTATAGCAGGGATAAAAAACTAAAAATTTAAATGAAATACATTTCAAAAAAATTTGATATAAGTTTGTAAATGAATTCCACTTTAATTTTGAGGATTTTGAGTGGTTAATGAAACTGATTTACATTGTGATAACAAGTAAAAAAGACAAAGTCTCAACTTAGGAATTGAGAACTTTGTCTTTTTATTTTCAAACCTATATCTGCTTCTTATTAAACACCACCACAGAAATAAAGATACTTACGATCAGTCCAACAAAAGCCACTAAAGATGCGGATAAAAACTTGGATACTTCATAACCATCTGTTAAAAGCGCTACATTCATCGTTGAAAGTGTAACGGGGTTAAATGGAGAAGTTTGTGGAAAGATACTTAGTATGGTCATCACCAAAACTAAACCACCTGTAAATAGTAGACTTCCATATAGATTTTTAAATAGAATACCTCCAAGTATGACGAACGCAATCATAAGTTCGCCGAAAATCCATAGACCAAAAAGGGACACAAATAGATTTTCAACACCTGACATTGTCCAGAAATATGCAGTATATACATAGGTAATCATAGTACAGAGTAGATAACTCATCGTCCACTGTATCGAAGCTGCTGTTAACTTTGAGAAAATCACAGTAGGTCTCGCCATACCTTTAGTAAGTATATTCACGAGTGTTCCTTTGGCGAATTCATTTGCCATGATACCACTAAACATGATCACTAAGATCATTATGCCCATTTGAGATCCGTTTTTAAAAAACTGTCCCCATGCGTCAATTGCTGTTGGTTCAGAGAGTGTAATCGTCATCCCGTCAGGCAACAGTGACCCAAGTAAATCAGGCATAACTTTAGCAATAATTGGATTCATAAATCCAAAGAGAACAAATACAACTGCTAAAATATAGAATTTATAGGTTCTTATGCTTTCTAGCATTTCTTTCTTAAAAAAGGCGATAAATGCATTCATTTCACCACCTCCATAAACAAATGCTCAATACTTGGTTCTAAAACTTCAATCTTAGTTGGCAATAAATGCTCTGCTACAAGACATTCAAAAGTCTTTTCTTGTAATAAGTGAATCTCATCACTAAAAAGCGTTAATCCCATTTTTGTCTCGTTGATTTGTTTGATGTTATCAAAATTCCCTATGCAATTCAGAAAATTACCTCTATCCTTCAAGGTTAAGAAATCTATCTGTAGCCCTTCTTGACTATGGCGAGATTTTAGCTCGGCTATGGTACCAGTGAGGGCTACTTTTCCATCATGCAGCACTGCTATTTCATCGCATATGCGTTCTACATCTGATAGTATATGCGTTGAGAAAATAACGGTTGTTTTACCCTTCACCTTTTCCAATATATCTAGGATTTCCTTACGACCAATTGGGTCGAGCGCCGAAGTGGGTTCATCACATATTAATAATTTGGGTTCGTTTAAAAGTGCTTGTGCAATTCCCAGACGTTGTTTCATCCCTCTGGAGAAACCACCTATCTTTTTATTTGCACCATTTAGCCCAACGAGTGTTAAAAGTTCAGTGATTTTTGAATCTAGCACAGTTTTGGGAATCTTCGTAATTTCACCACATAGTTTAAGATATTCTTTTGGTTTCATATAGTTATAAAATTCAGGAACATCTGGCAGATAGCCGATCATTCGATTGGTTTTGTTATCACCATAAGTCACCTTTTCACCACATACTTTGATCTCTCCTTGGTCTATTTTTAAAAGCCCCAAGATCATCTTCATCGTTGTCGTTTTTCCAGCACCATTTTGACCGATAAAACCAAAGATAGAACCTTCCTTTACTGAGAAAGAAAGCCCGTCAATCACTTTGTTTGATCCAAACTGCTTTGATATCCCATCAATTTGTAGTATGTCCACTACTCATCACCTCTCCCAAATACAAAATATGCAATCGGTCCAATAATTTGTATGAAACTTACTAAAATCCAGATGGTTCGGTTGCCTATACGGTATGTTTTATGTCGTAAAATATGCACGATTGCCGCTATCGTTAACCCGAGTTGCAAAACAATAATCGGGATCAATAAAGGTAAATATTCTACTAACTTATCCATGTTTTTTTCCTCCTATATAATCGTAAATTTTATAGATACATTGTTTAAATCTCACATCATCTTTGACCGCATCAAATGCTGGATTTTGCGTTAAGCCAAGTAATACACTTTCCTTTATAACTTTCTCACTTCGTGGAGCGCCGTCAGCTTCTATCAAAGCTTTTAGCCAATCATCAATACTATCGAAGAAATGATCGCCTTTAGTCGTCAGCGGAAAAGTTATCGTAACACATACTTCAGTGTAAGATTCAATTAAGCTCAGACAACTTTCCAAATTGCCATTTATCGCTTGAATTTGTGCAGCAGCATAATACAGTTGTGCCATGGTGTTTTGACTGAGCTCTTCAACATTGAAAATATTAGCTAAACCGATAAATCGTTTTAAAGCTTCATCAAACTTTTCTTGATCACTTGCTAAAAGCTGAAAGTATGCAGGCGCAAATCCCAAAATAGAAAGTAGATGTTGATACATACTCGCTTGTAGTACAAGTTTTGATTTATCATTTTGAGCTAATTGTTGATAGGCAAATGCGAGTGTCATTTCATCAGACATGAAAGGCTTAATTGTATCTTCAAGACAATCAAGTACCATAACGGGTTCATTGATCATCAAATATCCAAGCGCCGCATAAGAGTTCGCTTGTTTAACAAGCCATACATCCTCGCTTTCGGATCTAACGCGCTCACAAAGCATAATCGCTTCTTTTAATACTTCGGTTTGACGCTCAGGAAGTTGTGTGAGCATGCTATGGTTGATCAGTAAAAGTGCCATTCTCAACAACAATGGAAAGCAAGCATAATATTTCTTGATGATCACCTGACAAGCTTCATAGACTTCATCAAATGGTTTTCGGCTAAATTCTAACGATAGCTTTTGATAAGTTCTTTTGATGTTATCAGCTGTCATCTGTGGCATGTATCCAATAAGTTCATCTATACTTATATTAAAAAAAGTAGCAAGCTGAGGTAAAAGTGTAATATCTGGATAACTTTGCGCTGTCTCCCATTTAGAAACGGATGCTTTCGTCACACCCATATGTTCAGCAAGTGTATCTTGAGTTAACCCCTTCTCTTTACGCTTAGATACAATAACGGATGCTATATTGATTTCTCTCATGCGTCACCTCCTATATGCCTATTATGGTCTTAATTATATATCAAGTAAATGGAAACAAACAATACTTAGGTTAATAAAATCAACCATTAAGATACTTTGGTTAACACACCCTTCAATTTCAAAGACAGACGGTGTCAGACACCAAAAGGGAAATTGAGTCAAAGACAACTATTGCCCCATGCAAAATGCATGGGGCAATTTTTTAACCGGCGGCGCTGAGGGAATCGAACCCCCATTTCCGAGATTCAACTTTAGGGGGCATTTCCATGCACCTATGTTAGCGCGCTGGTACAATAAGCAACATCTCGAAACATCCGCAATTGGGATCTAGAAGAAAAAGTTTGGCTAAATCCATAGGATGAAGTATCTATTGATTTCAATGAAGAAATATCACCATAGTTTTTACAGGATTTACCGACAACTATTTTAACAAGCACCACTTGAAATAAAAATTTAAATATAACAGTTGACAAATGCAACTGTTTCGATTACAATCTAATTAGCCAATAAAATAAGCCAAATTTTTTTAAACACATAGTTGCAAATTTCACCTGTTTCACAATGAAACTATGTTCGGTTCAGATGTTTATAAAAACATCTGGTTTATTTTTGTAGGCAGAGCTTTGCAATGTTCACACGCATCCAAATCACTGAGTGGTGTAGGTGCAGATGCAAGTTATGTCGTAAAAAGACAAATTATAATCTAATGAAAAGGAGGAACTGGTATGTCAAATGTTGTGATTATGGTTTCTGGAAGCTGCTGTATGCCTTGGCTTGCAAGTTATGAGGACAAACTAGAAGCAAACATAAAGAGCATGATTAAGTCGTCAGATGTTCCCATAAACTATATATATATTCCTGTCACGAAAGCCATGTTTTCAGGCGTTCCTAAAGTGATTTATGATGAATTAATGCAACTGTATCAAACAAAAGGGAATTTGCCTTTACCAGCAGTTATTGTAAATCAGCAGTTAATAGGCCATACAACGATCGATCAGCAAAAATTAGCGAGAGCGATCGACAATTTGAAAGGAGATTTAAAATGATAAAACAACAGAATTCAGAAAAAGAAACACAATTTTTATTCTTTGGAGGTAAAGGTGGTGTGGGTAAATCTACCCTCGCCGCAGCTACAGCACTTTGGTATGCAGAACAAGGGTATAAAACGACGATTATTTCAACAGATCCAACGGTTAGTCTTTCGGCACTCTTCAATCAAACAATCCACGGTCACCACAAAACAACCATCAATGAAGTACCAAACCTTTGCGGTCTTAATATAAACCCAAAAGACGCAAAAGGCCTTTACCAAGAGCGTCTTAACTCCATGATGGGTCAAATGACAGGCACGTTTGGAAAAGACGTGATTAGTACACCTTGTATGGAAGAAATGGCAACCTTTGATCAGTTTGTTGAGCACCTTCAATATCCGGACAGCGATATTGTGGTATTCGACACCGCACCTACAGGCAAGACATTACGAGAATTAGCGATGCCCTTCGACTGGGCTGGATTTCTAAAAAACCAACTGACAGAAGGTAAAGAATTAGCAAAAATTATGGAAATTGACGATGATGTTTTTGCTGATTTAGAACGGGATAAAAAAAGGTTTGATGATGCAATGGCCATCCTAAAAGACCCTCAAAGAACGAATTTTCAATTGATTTTACTGCCAGAAAGACTGCCGATAGAGGAGACCCAATCCGCTATAGAAGGACTCGATCTATTAGGTATACCAGTACAAAATTTGATCGTGAATCAAGTGATTCCACAAGAAGTCATCATGGAAAATGAATTCTTAAAAAGGCGCAGTGGTATGCAAGCTGGTTTTTTGGAAGAGATCAATAAGCGATTCCAGAACAAGCAGTTAATGATGCTTCCACAGTTGATGCAAGACGTTTCAACACTTGAAGGACTAAGAGTCGTTGGAAAACTTATGTATGGTGGTAACGTTTAATGGATAGAAATCTCGTACAAAAACATGTCTACCTTGATCACAGTGCCACCACAGCGATACATCCTCAAGTGTCTAAAGTCATAAAACGATACCTCAAAAAGCCTTATGCTAATCCTTCATCGGCGCATGAGAGCGGTTTGATTGCTAAAGCGAGTATTGAGCTTGCGCGAGAGAGTATTGCAAAATCGTTAAACTGCCGTTCAAATCAGTTGAT
>DMYC01000393.1 GCA_003482695.1 Clostridiales bacterium UBA8960 | reverse complement strand
GTGGAACGCTGAAACCCCTTCAGTATGGCGGGCAACAAGAGCAAGGCTTAAGACCTGGCACTGAAAATTTGATGGGCATCATCGCGTTTGGTGAAGCGGTGAAACATGCAGTGGCAAACATGTCTCGGCATTATGAGCATGTGGCCAAACTCAGGGACATCATGATCAAAAGGTTCAGTGAAGAAGCACATGTCCTATTCGGCAGTACGGATAGCCATTCTCCTTATATTGTGAATGTCAGCTTTGAAGGGGTAAAAGGGGAAGTGCTTTTGCATTCTCTTGAGATGAAAGGCATCTACGTTGCGACGGGTTCGGCTTGTTCTTCTAAAAAGAAGGCCTACTCGCACGTGCTAAAAGCACTTGGATACAAAGAAAGCAGAATGGAAGGGGCAATTAGGGTCAGCCTCAGTCATATGTTGACTGAAGATGAAGTGGCATTCGCTACAAATGAAATGATTAAAACGGCCAGTGAACTTAGACAAGTCATGGGCAAAAAGAAGAGATAAATCGATTGTATAGAGGTGGAAAATGAAAGAAATATTATTGGTTAGATATGGTGAAATCGCGCTCAAAGGAAAAAACATGCGTTCCTTTGAAAAGAAACTGATTTCCAACATTAAAAAAGCGCTTGTCCATATCCCTGAGACCATCGTAATAGACCGTCATGGGCGCGTTTTTATCGAACATGAAAAAGACGCTCAAGCGCAGGTCATCGAAGCCGTAAGAAACGTATTTGGCGTCGTTTCCGTCAGCCCTGCGATGAGAATCGATCGAGAAATTGAGAATCTGAAAGTCAAATGCCTTGAAATCGTAAGGCAAATCGTCGTGGAGACAGGTGCAAAATCCTTTAAAGTCGAGACGCGCCGTGCAGATAAAAACTATCCGCTAAAAACACCTGAAATCAATCAAACAGTGGGTGGTTACATTTATAAAAACATGGAAACGTTGAAAGTGGATGTGCATCATCCCGACATTTTCTTGACCATCGAAATTAGAGAAGAAGCGTATATTTTTGTCAAGAGAATCAAGGCACTTGGCGGCATGCCTTACGGCAGTGCAGGTAAAGGCCTATTGTTGCTTTCAGGCGGAATTGATAGCCCAGTGGCGGGCTATATGTTGGCCAAAAGGGGTCTTGAGCTGGAAGCTGTGCATTTTCATTCTTATCCTTTCACGAGCGAGAGGGCCATGGAAAAAGTGCTTGATTTGGCTAAAAAATTGACGAAGTATACAGGCAATTTGAAGATTCATAGCATCAATATACTGGAAATACAGAAGGCGATTAATGAAACCTGTCCCGCAGAAGAAATGACCATATTGTCACGTGCATTCATGATGAAAATAGCAGAGCGTATCGCAAATCAGTTTTATTGTAAAGGGCTTGTGACTGGGGAAAATCTAGGTCAAGTGGCAAGTCAGACGATTGAGGGGATGACCGTTACCAACAGCATGATAGAGTTACCTGTCTTCAGACCTTTGATCGCATATGATAAAGTGGACATCATCGAGGTGGCTAAGCAAATCGATACGTTTGAGACTTCCATTTTACCTTTTGAGGATTGTTGCACTGTTTTCTTACCGGATCGTGTGGTCACTAAGCCGAAAGTTGAAAAGATAAATGCATCGATGGCGCTACTGGATGTAGAGCGATTGATCGATGCATCAATACAGGGAAAAGAAACGATAATCGTCGTAGGTGGGGAAGTGACAAGACGGTTTCACCCAAATCTTTAAATAAAAAAAGCTTGTTTGTTAACGTTTTAATGTCGTTAACAAACAAGCTTTATTTTTTTTTAACGTTAAGGGTTCAAGGCATCAAGCTCCTCTGCAGTGTACATAGGAATGGACTTGATGTTTTCTGCTGAGATGGATGACCCATCACTAAAGACAACAGAATTGTCTGGCATGATTTTCGATCCGACAGGGAGTGTAATGATTTGGCCGCTTGTCAGTTCAATTGGGTATCGTCTTTGTACATAATAAGAACCATCCACCAGCCTTACGAGTGGGACAATCCCTTGATATTGGCTTCCTGTTGTTTCTTCTTCGGTTGTGGTTTCTATCGTGTGAATGTCACAATCCGCAGTTGGCATATCGTATCCTCCATCTTTGATGGCGATTGGATTGCCTCTGCTGTCCACATGTTCTGATGCATTGTATGGCACAGGGCGTTTCACAAAAAGTTTGCTAACGACGAGTGTGGTTGGGCAAAACTCTGTAGCAAGTTTACCTGATTCCGTACAAATGTCTGCCATGACATGGACATCATCTGTCTCTGTGGGCTCTGTTCCCCTTAAGAAGATCTCTGTACGCACAGTGCCTCTTGGATCTAGAGCAGACAACTCACTTGGCAGTTTGCCTGATATGATGTCCACAGATGTTGAAACAAGGGTTGTTGGAATATCAAACAATTTTGGTGCAGCATCGACGTGGATATCCGCCATAACGGTTCTCCAGAATTGTGCGGCGATTCTTGAACCTTGATCAAGCGGGATATTCAGGTCGTTTCCAAACCAAACACCGCCCACATAATAAGGTGTGTAACCGACGAACCATGCGTCTATGTTGCTTGATGTCGTACCAGTCTTGCCAGATACTTGAATGATATCGTTGTTCGGTGATAGTTTTGCAGCCGTTGCAACACCAGATTCTACAGATGTACGCATCATGTCTTGAACAATAAAAGCAACATTTTCATCCACGACATAAGTTTGCTTGCTTTCGTTTTTGAGAATAATTTCACCACGTGAATTTTTAACGGTTTTATAAGTGATAATGTCGTTGAGAATGCCTTTGTTGGCGATCGCGCCATATGCCGCTGTAAGTTCAAGTGGCGTTATTCCACGTGTCATGCCGCCAAGCGCAAGAGAGGCAATATTTGCATCATTTGTTGGGCCAGAGGTTACAAGCGTCGAGATGCCAAACTTATTTAAATAATTCAATGAGTTGGTTACGCCCAAATCCTGAACGATTAATGCCGCAGTCACGTTGATGGAGTGCTGCACAGATTCTCTTAGTGTCACGAGCCCCCAGTACTTATGAAACTGAGGATAAGCTTCGTACCAGTTGATTGGCCATCTCACATTAGGGTCTCCAAGTAGATAGACTGGGCGGTCATCGATAACAGTCGCAGCAGTGTACTTGCCTGAGTCAACCGCTGGTGTGAAAACAGAAAGTGGTTTGATGGCAGATCCAGGTTGACGTGGATTCGTTGCTCTGTTGTACATACGCTGCCCTGTGATATTTCTACCACCGACGATCGACTTCAGTTCGCCATTATGATAGTCGATGATAACCATCGCGGATTGAGGTTGTATAACACCCTGTTCGCTGATGACGTAATTGCCTTTTGTGACAAGAAGGTTTTGGTTGGCATCCACTTTGAAAAAGTCCGGTTGGTCAACGAGAAACGCTTTGTCGACGACGACGTTGCTGTTTTCATCAAACGACTTATATTCGTTTGGTATTAGGACATCACGACCCTCGTATGTGAATAGGTTAGTCAAGTTAAATTTTCCGCTTGCTAAACGCTCGTTGTCGCTATCTTCACTAAATGTGAATGTCTCTTTCACGACGACTTGTATGCTCACAAGTTGATTGTTTTGGAAATGCGGGTAGAAATACATGCGTTTACCTTTGAATAACACGAGATTTCCATCGGCGTCAAACGCATAATCGGATGATGGAATGATGAAGTTTTTATCAGCATCGACTAAATTGGATTGCTTATAGACGAGAAGTCTGCGACTTTCCTCAGAAACGATGTTGCCTTGGCCATCGAGAACGACCGTCACTTTAGGGAAATTCTCATTGTTGATCAAGTAACCGAGTTCGAATAAAGTCCTTTTAAGCAGAACGACTTCTTCGCTATCGTTGCCTCTTTGATAGACGGCTTGAGTGAAGATGGAAGTATCCATCCCAGATAACTCTCTGATTTTTGCGAGGGTATTTTGTCCCGCGACCCCATCGACAGCGAGCCCGTTATCCCTTTGGAATGCTCTTACTGCAACGGCGGTTGATTCGCCAAAATAAGTCGTAAAATTGGATTGCGCGTAATGGCTTTCCAAAGTTTTCTGCATATCAAAATCAATTGTCGATTCAATCGTAAAACCACCTGTATATAATAGGTTCGTTGCATCTGCTACAGAATACCCATATGCCTCGACTAAATCCGCGATGACTTCATCTCGCACCATATCGGCAAAAAATGAAGTGATTTCAGTTTGAGCTGTTTTTCCCGGATTGATGACGGTTCTTAAATCCACTGTTTTAGCGTATTCATATTCTGCGTCCGAGATTTTTCCGTTTTCATGCATCAGGTAAATCGATGTGAGATAACGGTCTTCACAACCTGGGTTATAAACAAGTGTATATAGAGGATCGGAATCGTCAAAGACATAATGATTGCTTGTCACTTCGACTTTGGAGATGTTGAGCATAGGTGGATAGGCAGAAGGCGATTTGACAATACCGGCCATTAGAGCTGCCTCAATATAATTCACTTCCGACGCGCTCTTTGAAAAATAGGCTTGAGCAGCGGCTTCAACACCGTTGGAGTTTGCACCAAGGTAAACGAGGTTCAAATAGCCTTCAATAATTTGCTCTTTTTTCAGATGTTTTTCAAGTTCAATCGCGTAATAGGCTTCCTTAATTTTTCGATCTAGATCACGCGCACTTCTTATCTCAAAAAGATAGATGTTTCGTGCGAGCTGTTGGGTGATCGTACTTGTACCGCCAAGTCTTTTTCCCGTCGTCAAAGTGTCCTTGACGGCTCCGAACAGACGGATAATGTTGAATCCATTGTGCTCAAAGAAAGTCTTGTCTTCTACGGCAACAAAAGCATTGATTAAGTCCTCGCTCATATCTTCATAACGAACAACTGTCCTAAGGCCTTCTTTGTGATGGATATATTCGAGGATTCGACCATCGCTGTCAACGATGACTGAGTTCTCGGTCAATTTTGTGGCGATCATGCTAGGGTCGATCGGTTCGATATCCTTTAGTGCAATCGAAACGTACATAAAGACGCCAGCGCCTCCGACAAATCCAAGGAGGATCATAGCGATTAATGCTATTTTGAGTATATTAGTGAACGTTTTTTTCTTTTTCTTTTGATTGTTTTTGCTGGATTTCCCTGAACTATTTGTCTTACGTCCAGGTGATGCTTTTTTTGTGCTTTCCATTAAAGACCTCCTGATGCTATTGAGCGTATCGCTACGCAAAATCCTACAAGGTATTATAACATATTTAAACATCTGCGTTCCATCATTTAAAAGTTTATAATCTATTTTTAATATTTGAAGCTTTGTAGTATAATGTATTTTAACTATAACATAAACTATGTATTGGAGTCTTTTATGGAAGAAAACAGGGAACATAAGCAAAAAGCGGTATTAGTGGGTATGTTTCAGGGACTGAGAGATGAGTTTGACATCGACGAGTCGATGAGCGAATTGGCCGAGCTGACACTTGCAGCGGAAGCTGAGGTTGTAGAAATCATCATACAAAACAAATCAAAAATTGAAGTGGCGACCTATATAGGATCTGGCAAGGTAGATGAAGTCAGACTCGCTGTCGAATCTCACGATGCGGATATCGTCATCTTCAACGCTTCTAGATTACGCATTTGGGCACCCGACAGCTCGTCGTTGAAGATGACGATATCCGCATC
>DMYC01000389.1 GCA_003482695.1 Clostridiales bacterium UBA8960 | reverse complement strand
TGGTACCCGGTTCGTTTGCTCATTCAAAAAGGATCTCCTTTTTCAAAGAGATCCATTTTGTAGTCTAACACAGTTATTAAGCTAAATCCTCAGGCAGAACCGGTTTGCTAAAATAATACCCTTGAACATAGTCGACGCCAATTTTTTTAAGTCGATCGAGCTGTTCAAGTGTTTCTACCCCTTCTGCTACCACCTTAAAATTATAAGACCTAAACAAGGTTATCCACGATTTAAAGACTTCATCAGAGTTGTTATTAAGATTCAACTCAACAAAACTTCTGTCCATCTTGACCGTATCAAATTGAAACTGATTAAAAAGCAGTACCGAAGTAAAACCGGTACCAAAATCGTCCATGGCCAACTGAATGCCCAAAGCTCTAATATTGCTTATAAAACGTCTAACTTCTTCAACCGATTTCTCAAGCAAAAATGTCTCCGTGATTTCTATAATTAAACAATCGCCCAATACGTCATAGTGTTTAAGTTTTTCATCTATGAATTCAATAATTTTTTCATCATAAAATTGCTTGGTTGAGAAGTTGATGGATACTTTTGTACAAGGACGATTTTCAGATCTCCACTTCACAATCTGCTGTATCGCGCTTTCTATAACCAATCTTCCTATAGGAATAATCAATCCTGTTGACTCGGCAATTGGGATGAACTCATCTGGATAAACATTATGACTCTTAAAGCGCAAAAGGGCTTCATAGTTGTTTACTAAATTCGTTGATGTGTCGATTATCGGCTGATAAAGCAACGTGAATCCATCGTTATCCAATGCCTCTTTGAGAAGTCTTTTGATAGCGGCGCTCCTAATCTTTTCATTCTTCATCTTCCTTTTAAAGAATGCAATACCAAAATCATCTTTGTTCTTAACACTATACATCGCCAAATCAGAAAAAGTCATCAGTTCATCAAAGTCTTCAGAATCATCAGGGTAAATGGAAATCCCGACACTCGCTTCCATATTGTAGTATTCACCTTTTATTTCAGCTGGTTTTTGAAAAACCTTTTCAATTTCCTTTATTGAGGACATTAACACATCGCTGTTGTCCATACCTATCGCAAGCAGAAACTCATCGCCACCAAATCTAGATACAGCAATATGTTCATTTGAAATCAAGTTAAGCCTTTCACCGAGTGCAACTAACATGTCATCGCCAAATGAGTGCCCGAGTATATCATTATACTCTTTAAAATTATTGAGATCCAATAACACCAAAGCCACTTTACTATATGACTTGATTAATTTAGAAAAGTTTTCCTTAAAAGAATATCGATTCGGAAGTTTTGTGAGGTAATCGAAATAAGCCAGCTCAGTCACTTCATTATTTAAGACTTTTATTCTTTGTTTTGACTCAGTCAGTCTATGAAGCAGATTTTCAACCGACTCGTATAAACCAAAGAAAACAGCATTCTCATCATAATTGAACTTTCTACCAGAAAAATCAGGATCAATATTATTGATGTCATCATATAACTTATTGATTGGTTTGATGACGTTTCTAGCTTGAATCATAAGATAATTGAAAGAAATCAAAATAGTGATCCCTAAAATGACGCCAGCCAAAATGAGCGCTCTTCTTTTTTGCATAGTCTGACTGACACCTAAAACAACGATTCCTGAAATTTTGTCATTTAAAATTAGTGGTGTGATCACTTCAGTAACGGTCTCATCCAATTTTGGATAGTACCAGTCGCTTGTCAACGTTTTGCCACTTAGTGCTTCTTGATAGATCTCATCTAAGGCATAATCAATACCAATATCCTCATTATCCGTATCGGCGATCGCGACCAAATGTGAATCCGTTACAAGTGCGTACACAAAGTTTACATCGTCTTTAACGATTCGATTTATGATCTTCTGAATCGCCTGGCTTGATTTTATATGTTCAAGAGTCTCAAGTTTATAACCAATTTTAAGTGCATCGCCTTCGCTTCCTTTTATGAAAACATAACGGTAATGTCCATCTGTTTCAAAACCACTCGTTACATCCTCGATATAGCTTTTTTCACTGCTCTTTAAAAACGTATGTAATGACGCATCTTTATTACTTGTCCAATCATCTGACGCCTCATTGCATGAGTTGAGAAGCACGCCACTGGAATGATAGTAGTAGATGTGGTCAATATTAAATGCATCCGCAATATCCTTTAGATACTCGTTCGAAATAGACTCTATGTTGTCTAAAACACGTAGTCCAACACTGAGCATCTGATCCGTTATCTGATTTAACTGTTCATCATTATTTTCTAGTTCATTTTGAATCCTGCGCGACAATAATTCTGTAAGCCCAATACTATTATCAATCATTTGATCTCTTAAGACTTTTGAAGATGCATTATAGGAAATAACTGCAATAACAAAAAAACTTAAAACAGACACAATTATTGGCAAGTATAGGAGCTGAAATAATTTGATGATATTTCTTCGCTTCCTCATAATTAACTCCTTTTTCTGTGATACTTTGCCAAATTTGAAATGCTGCTTTAAGTTTGCACGATAATATTCATTTGGCAACTGGCTGTCTTCTTTATATTAGAAGACCCTTTAGCTTTGCGTCCTTACCTCGCGATAAGTTTGCCTTTTTTCATTTTAAAAGTTAGGTCTTGAGTACCAAATTCATTATGCAATATTCGTTATACTTTGTCAAATACTCGTCAGAAACATTTCGTGTTTTTATCTGTAAAAAAAAATGATCACCTTCATCATATCTTCACAAGTGTACGGTATATTGGAAAAGCACTTAAAAAAAGTAAAACTAAGGAGACTCATATGATTAAAAAATACCCACGCTTACTTGCGATGCTCCTCGTCGCTGGAATTACCATCTCATCGAACACATCATTTGCGAGTGACATGATGAAAAAAGAGGGTGAGACCACCGAGCCGAAAAAAATGGAAATGACGAAGATGGAAACAGCGACTGAAGATCGGTTAGAGCTTGAAGCACTTTTGGCGACAATGAAACAAGAAACAAAGCAGCTGACAACAACACTTGCCGATCTTGAAAAACAGCATCACACGGCAAAAGAAATTGATGAAAAAGAAAAAATGATGGCCCTTGAAGCAGAGATCGCATCGACTAAAGAAGCGATTAAAGCGAAACACACAGATTTCTTGACTGCTATGAAAGCACTAAAGAAAGCGGTTCATCTAGAGATTGATTCTGAAACCTTAATGAAGAACATGAAATTGAAAAAAGAAATCTCCAAAATGTTTCCAGACATCAAAGTCATGTCTCCAGAAGATCTTTACTCGAAAGGACATAAGTTCAACTTAAATGCACCGCTAATCATGAAAGACAACAAAATCATGGTCCCAGTAAAAGGAATGGCGGAAGCGTACAAGGCAACAATTGAATGGCATGCAGAAACGAAGAGTGTCACTATGAAAAAAGGTGACTTGACCGTAAAGCTTCATTTGGGTAGCAACATGGCACATGTAAATGATAAAGAGGTCATGCTTGATTCAGTTGTTGTATCCATGAAAGGCAATATGTATGGTCCACTTAATTTTATGGCAGAGATGCTTGGACTAGAATCTGAGTATCATGAAAGTATTCAAATGATTGAACTAAAACATAAAGACATAACAGCTGAGAAAAAAACAGCTTCAGAGCCTACGCCCCAAGGTGCAGAAGCAAAAGCTGAAGAACATGTACATTAATAAGAATGTTTAGAGAAGAAAAGCGTATCTTTGTAGTTTGAGGTATGCTTTTCTTCTACATTCAACCCTGAAGAATTATTTGTGATATAATTGTATTATCCCCTCTAGCGGGTTCTCACATGTCATAATTGTGCCACATTCTTCTGTTAATCTAAAGTTAGGTATCATTGAACGGATTGATTGATCGATTGAGAAAGGTGGCAATCTTATGATGTTTATATTGTTGATAATCGTGGTCTACATCGTGTATGAAATCATTTGGAAAAAAAAGTCTGTCTCCACTGAAAATTTTGCCGAAAGTGCAAATGAAATTTTGAAGAAGAGATACATCCAAGGTGAGATTGATGAAGAGATGTACCAAAAGCTAAAGAAAACGATTAATGAGTGAGAGGTGAGATAAATGATGTACGGTAGAGGGTATTATGGTGCAAGAGGTTGTTTTGATTGGTTTGGTTCGTCACCTTGGTTTATGTGGGGTGGCATGCTAATGTTATTTGTAATCGCAGCTCTAATTGTCATCTTGTTTATAAAATCAAAAGACAAAGTGAAGCATCAAAATTCGGATGCGCTCGAGATTCTAAAAATCAAATTGGTTAAGGGCGAAATTACGGAAGAAGAATATCTAAGAAAAAGAGAAATACTGTTGTTGAAATAATCGCGTATTTTTCTCCAAGCGGGGTGATTGATTGATTTATAAAATTTTGATTGTTGAAGACCAAGTAGAAATCAAAAATATCATGAATATGTATCTCAGCAAGGAAGGTTACGTGGTCTATAGTGCCAACAACGGCTTTGAGGCTATGGAAATATTCAACAAAACGACACTGCATCTTATTCTGCTCGATATCATGATGCCGGGGATTGATGGGTACGAAGTATTAAGTGCTATTCGTGAGACTTCTGAAATCCCCGTAATCATGGTGACAGCAAAACAAGAAGAAATGGATCGAATCAAGGGGTTTAATCTTGGTGTGGATGATTATGTTCTTAAGCCATTCAGTATGAAAGAGTTGATTTTGAGAATCAAAAGAATGCTTAAACGAACCTATGGTGAGCTTGAAGAGAAAACATATGCCTGTTTCGATTTGATTTTACATGAAGAGCGCATGACATTGTATAGAAAAGGCGATGAAATAACCATAACCGGCGCGGAGTATCAACTGCTGTTGGTTCTTTTCCAAAATCAAGGGCGAGTCCTCACACGTGAGCAATTGATCGAAAAGGCATTTGGTCAAGATTATGATGGGTATGATAGAAACATTGACAGCTACATCAAGCGGATCAGGCAAAAAATCGAGATCGATCCAAAACATCCAAAAATACTGATAACAAAGTATGGCGTAGGTTATGTGTTTGGAGGTGAGTTGACATGACGGTTATGCGGCAGTGGTTAATCATCCTGGTAATCAGCGCCATTTTTTCTGTTGCAATCAACAGTATCCTATTTGGTGCTTTGGTCAACCGGTTTTATGTCGATTACTCCATAGAAAACTATAATGAACATATCGCTCAAGTCGTGGCATTTTCAAAAAATGCGCTCCAAGATTTAAGCTTGACCCGTAGACAGATGGAAGTTCAGCTTGAAACACATTTACAAGATCCGATCACTCGAATCAGATTATATAATATTGAAGGCGAACTACTGGCTGATGTAGGAAGAGAATTCTTTCCTATGAGCATGATGTCGTCTAGGATGATGCGATACTCACAAGATGATGTCGATGAAGAGGTCGATTATTTTGAGATCGGTGATGGATCAGTCGATTTTGGCTATTTAAACGTAACAAGATATAGCTCAATCGGTGAGTCGTTTAAGACAAGACGGTTCACTTATTCTCTTGTGACAAGCAGCCTCGTTTCTTTTGGGATTGTGCTTTGCGTAATAATCATCGTCGGTGTATTTATCAGTCGACGAATGAGCAAAGACCTACGTTATACCGCCAAACTTGCACTTGATATCGAGCTGGGAGATAAGACAGACTTCGTACGGTCAGGTGTAAAAGAAATTCGGACCATCCAACAAAGTTTGGAAATGCTTAATTCACGTCTTAAGCTCAAACAAAAAAGCCGCAAACGCACCATCGATGAAATGGTTCACCAGACCCGAACACCTCTGACTATTATAAGGGCACATCTCGAAGGCTATGAGGATGGAATCATTGATTTTAAGAAGGATGAAATTACCACATGCATCAATCAAATAGAAGCCATCACTTCAATTCTTTCCAGTATGAGCGAAGTTATAGATACAGATGAACTTTCTGAGAACGTCGATTACGAATCCTTTGACATCAGTGTGATGCTGAAGCAAATTGTTGACGGCTTCCACATTCAGTATAAAAGAAAGCGCGTTTCGCTTACTTTGGCAAATACACAGAGAGCAAACATATACTCTGACCGAAACAAGTTAAGTCAGGTCATCTACAATTTACTTTCCAACGCATACAAATACACGCGATCAAATGACAAAGTCGTTGTCGACTATACTTTAGAACCAAATGCTGACCTAGTTATAAAGGTATCCGATACCGGTATTGGAATTGCCGAATCAGATTTGTCCAGAGTGTTCGAAGCCTATTTTAGATGTGAAAACGCGATGAATGTTCAAGGTGACGGAATCGGTCTTTATATTGCATTTGAAAGCATTAAAAAACTGGGTGGAACAATTGCTGTGAAGTCGAAGCTCGATATAGGCACTGAATTT
>DMYC01000020.1 GCA_003482695.1 Clostridiales bacterium UBA8960 | reverse complement strand
GCCTGGATGCCTATTATCAGGCGATCTACTACAGTTTTACAGGAGCGCGTGAGGCCATTTCCATTGAAACGTTGATACGCGATTTACGAGACAAAGGCAACTGGATTCTAAATCACATTCGAAATGAAGAATTCCTAGAGAAGGATCAAGAAGGTTTTTTCAACGGCTACTATAATGATGATCAATTAAGAGTCGATGGCTTCCATAATGATGCCGTTCGAATCAATCTAACCGGGCAAGTCTTTCCGATCATGTCAGGCGCCGCTACACAAAAACAAGTCACCCAAGTGCATGCTGCTGTAAAAAAATACTTGCGAGATGTTTCAACCGGAGGCTACAAGTTAAATACAAACCTCGGACCAAATAAGCTTAACTTCGGAAGAGGATTTGCCTTTAAATACGGCGAAAAAGAAAACGGTGCCATTTTTAGTCACATGGTCGTGATGTATATGAACGCACTTTATAAAAGTGGATTCATTTCAGAGGCCTATGAGGTGTTCACTTCAATTTATGATTTGGCAACCAACCGGACAAATGAAATATACCCTGGCATTCCAGAATATTTTAATCTGGAAGGTAAAGGACTATATCATTACCTGACTGGCTCAGCAAGTTGGTTATTCCTAACAACCGTGACCGAAATTTATGGAGTGAAAGGCGAATATGGAGATTTGTTGCTTCAGCCTAAACTTGTGCCTGATCAGTTTGACGGTGACAAGTCCAGTATTAAAACAACTTTTGCTGGAAGACTATTGGAAGTCATCTATTTGAATCCAATGAAAAAGGCACCAGAGCATTTTGAAATCTCTTCTGTCATGATGAACGGAAACACATGCGCATGTCACATTTCGAGCAAAAGTGTCATTGTAAAGCGATCTGTTTTAGAGCAATTTAGCAGTGATGAAACGATTCGAATAGAAGTCGTGCTTTAAAATAAGGCTGATGCACGCATATGCATCAGCCTTATTCATCTTCGAGCATCAAATCCAATATATCATCAATATCGATAACCGTTTCATCAACTTCCAGCGTTCGAAAAACCGGATCAAACTGCATGACGGTTCCAGTCAGCTGAATATATGTGTCAATGTAGTAGTATGTAACGGTCACATTCACACCTTTTTGAATTTTTTGCATTTTTTCATTTAGTTCCAGCGCCAATTCTTCGGATAATTCGTGTCGCGCTTCAGGCACAGACTCCTTTTTCTTAAGTGCTTCTCTTAATCCTTTAACTGCATCAAATGGCAGAAATTGTTTTGCACGTACTGAAATTGGCATAGGGGTTCTAGGTTTATTCGCCACTTTTATGCCCTCCTATCTGTCGGTTTCGATCTTTTGTGGTTGCGGCTTCACTATAGTTCATGCCCTTCAGAATAGAGTTCTTACCATATTTCTTTTTAATGTCAAGTACAGCCTTTTGTACTCTCAGGTTCCGATTTGATGATTCATCATCTGTCGTGCTATCAAACATGCTCAGTTGAACAGTAGCGTCTTCCAAATCTTCAGAGACATGATTGCATGTGATGTTGATCCTGCGAACCGGTTTTTTAGGATCAACGATTCGATCATAGAGCGCCGTTACTGCTGGCAATATTATACGATCTGCGCTCGTTGATTTTTTTAGCTTAGCCGTACCTCGAGCAGGCTCAACATGCAGTGCGTTTGAATATCCGATGTAAATGGTCACTGAATCCGTAACCAACTCTTTGTCGACGAGATCAAGGCAAAGCAAATCCATCATCTCTCGAACGATCAAGCGCCCTTCTTCAAAAAGATAATCCCTCATAAGCACTTGACCACTTGATAGACAATTTATTTTAGGTTTGTAGGCTTTTATATCGGCTATCGTCACAGGTTCACGTCCAAAGGCATGATCGATGAGAAGCTCTGCATCAATACCGAACAAGCTATATAGAAAATCTTCATCCATCTCTGCAATCTGTCGCATCGTCTTAATGCCATAGCGCTCAAGGGTAGTAGCGGTGCCTTTTCCGATTCTCCAAAAATCCGTAAGTGGCTTATGGTCCCAAAGTCGCTCACGAAATGTCGTTTCATCTAGTACACCAATAAAATCGGGGGCATGCTTCGCCGTTATATCGAGTGCGATTTTTGCGAGGTATAAATTTGTTCCGATGCCGCACGTGGCGCGAACACCAACTTCTCGTAGAATCTCACCCATAAGCATCAGAGCCATTTCTTTTGCATTCATATGATATGTGACAAGATACTCTGTGATATCGAGAAAAGCCTCATCTATAGAGTAAATATGAATATCGTCCCTAGAGACGAATCTCAAATAAATCGCATAAATCTCAGCCGAGTAATCGATATATTTTTGCATCCTCGGCGAGGCAATGATATAATCCACACCCTCAGGGATTTCAAATATCCGACATCTATTTTTGATGCCAAGCGCCTTCATGGAAGGTGTGATCGCAAGGCAAATCGTTTTTTCAGACCGTTCTGGATCCGCAACGACAAGATTGGTCGTCATCGGATCAAGTCCACGCTCAACGCACTCCACCGAAGCATAAAAAGACTTGAGGTCGATGCATATATATGTTCGGTTTATCATGATATCACTTCCTAAATTGATCTACCAATTTCAATAGGTTTCCTTTTATCATTATACAAGAAATCTACCAAAAGAACAAGTGTTCTGTAAAGTGCAATCTGTGATTCTCATTCACGGAAAATAAAAAAACCTTAAACGCTTTTCAACATTCAAGGTTTCGACACACACAATAATCTTCTTCCATTCTAATCATACCATATCAAAAAACATTTTTCAATTCTGTCATTTCTTGAAAGACTGTGTTATATTTATATACTGAAAACCATTAGTTCCCCAATACTAAGGAGTGTATAAATGGATCAAACATTTATAATTGAAAAAGATTACCTTAAACGAACAAAGCGCATCGCTAAGGAACAAATTCACTTGTTAAAAGAAACTTCTGAAAAAGTTAAAGCGGACATCATCGAGCAAAAGAGAGAAATGCGTGAGGAAGCCAAACATTCCATTTCATCCAACTTAAATTCGAGTGATAATTTTGATCAACTTGTCGCACTAAGTCAGTTTGCAACGCAGACTATGAATACGATTGACCAGTACGAATCCAACATGAAAAAAATCGAGCAACTTGAAAAATTCATGCACCGTCCCTATTTCGCACGTGTGGATTTTAAATTTGACGACGACGCTGTAGAGGAAAAAATATACATCGGCCGATACTCAATCATGAATGAACCTGATTTCGACCGACTCGTTTATGATTGGCGCGCACCAATATCAAGCCTCTTTTATCGTTACGGTACTGGTCCCGCTTTTTATGAAGCACCTGTTGGCAAAATCTCAGGTGAACTCAAACTAAAACGTCAGTACGAAATCAAGAATGGCGAGTTAGAATATTACTTTGATGCGGATATGCAAATTCTAGATGATTTTCTTAGAAAAATGTTGACGCATAATGCGTCACATCAGATGAAAAGTATCGTTGAAACCATTCAGCGAGACCAAGACTTAATCATTAGAAATATGAAGAGTGATTTGATGATGGTTCAAGGCGTTGCCGGAAGCGGCAAAACATCTGTAGCCCTTCATAGGGTAGCCTACCTTATGTACCACGGCCTAAAAAACAGATTGACAAGCCAAAACATTATTATCATCTCACCAAATGCTCTTTTTGAAAAATACATTTCTCAGGTATTACCTGAACTTGGCGAAGAAAATGTCGCATCATTTTTATTTGATGACTTGTACGACATGGTTCTCAATCGGCCATTTGAAACGAAAAATCAACTATATGAGTTTCTGTTATCTAGCGTTGATCCGATACGGAAAAAAAATGAACTGCTCTATAAAATGAATTCGGAATTCATAGACCGCCTAAACGATGTTGATATAAGACCCAATATGCCCGTGGATAAAATAATGGCACTCTACTTTCAAATCGTAAAAGACCCTGAGGCATTAAATGACACATCTATCCGATATGAGGATGCTTCTGCAATCGTTTACTTGTATCTCAGATCGAACGGTTATGATGACTATCGCCATATCAAACACGTCGTCGTGGATGAAGCACAGGATTATTATCAGATTCATTTTGAGATTTTGAAACTTATGTTTCCGGGTGCTCAGTTTACGGTTTTAGGAGACATCAACCAAACGATTGAGAAGCATGAAAAACTTTCATTCTATGAACTCGTTAAGAGCACCCTGCGTAAAAAAAACACATCCTTAGTCTCTATGGACAAGAGTTTTAGATCTGCTCATGAAATTCTTGAGTTTAGTACACGTTTTGTCGATACTGAAATCAAGAGCTACAGCCGCCACTGTGAAGTGCCTCAGCTCATAAAACGCGATAAGGTATCCGACTTTATGGGTCTGATATCGGAAATTGAACGCTGTAAAGAGCTGGGTTACGCGTCAATCGGTATTTTATGTAAAACCGAAGATGCGTCCATTAAACTTTTTGAGCAAATGCACTCAAAAATCGAGCTCAGTCTGGTTCAAAGTCAGTCTCGCTCAGACCTCACAGGCACATTTGTTTTGCCGATCTACCTTTCGAAAGGTTTGGAATTTGATGCCGTCATCGTATGGGATGTCGATGACGTGCATTACCATACAAGAGAGGATAAGCAACTTTTATACATCGCATGCACCCGGGCGCTTCATAGGCTAAATCTATTTTACTTTGGGGAAGTTAGTCCGCTTTGCTTGTAAACAAAAAAGACCGTTAATACGGTCTTTTTTGCATTTCTGGCTATACGAGCGTTTTTGAATAAACCCAGTGTGGGTATTCCTCACCTAAATAAACCTCATTATAAGAACCCTTTCTTTGGAAACCCAACTTCTCTACCAATCGAATCGAACTGGCATTCCCAACGAAAATATGGGCGTTGACTGTTTTAATGTGCATTTTTACCTTTGCAAAGGAGAGTATGGCTTCAAGTGCCTCAGTCATGAACCCCTGATCCCAATATGTTTTCTTCATGTCATAGCCGATTTCCATGAGCCCGCTGCTTTTATTCCAATTATGGAAGCCGCATGTCCCTATTTTCTCTCCACCTTCTTTAGTAATCATAATCCACCGGCTTTGAAGGCGAGGTTCGCCTTTGACGTAAAAGTCGATTATTTCATTCGCCTCTTCGATGCTCTTAAACGGTTCGGCATCGTAAAGATATGCGTTCACCGATTCATCTCTGAAATGGTCAAAGATGAAGTCGACGTCTTCATGCGAAATCAATTTCAGTTGTAACCTGTCTGTACTCAAATTCATAAATTTCATAATGCCTCCGCGAACCGTGTCTCTTGATATGATTATACCTTGAATTTAGCCGTTCGTCCCATTTTTAGCCTTTTCTTAATGCATTTGTAAAGGTGAGGGGGATTCTGATATTAACCTCGGTCCCAACGCCCAGTTTTGACTCCACACTGAGCCCATACGCCGGACCGTAAATGAGTGCGATTCGGCGGTTTACATTGTCAAGGCCAACACCACCTAGTTTCGTCATCGTTTCCGACGCCTTCGGCTTCGGCTGAGACTGTTCGAATCCCACACCGTCATCACTTACGCTAATAATCAATTCATCCGGTTGATCGGAGTCAGCATTTTTATTGATATGCGCTTTTATTCTCAAATGTCCAGGTCGACCAAGCGGCTTAATGCCGTGATAGATGGCATTTTCCACGATCGGTTGCAAAATGATCTTCGGAACGCGGATGTCTGATAGCTCTGGCGAAACCTCGATCTCATAGAATAGCTGATCGCCATATCTTTGCTCCTGAATGAACAGATACTGCTGAATGTGTTCAATCTCATCAGAAAGTGGAATAAGTGCATCACCATGACTGAGGGAAATTCTAAAGAATTGTGCCAATGCTTTCGTGATGGCAACCACTTTCTCCGTGTCCTTAAATTCTGCCATCCAAATGATGGTATCCAAAGTATTGTAGAGAAAGTGTGGATTGATTTGGCTGTAAAGCGCGCGAATTTCGGACTCTCTAAGGTAATATTCCTTTTCTTTTATGCCCGCAAGCAATGCTTCTATCTGGATACGCATTTCATTGAAACGAAGGCGTAAATTATCCACTTCATAGCAGCTGTTCGGCACTTCGACCGCATCCACAAGTTCGCTCGACAAATGATTCATCGCTTCTTCTAGGCTTCGGATCGGTTTTGAAATCCTCGAAGCGATAAGCACGCCACTTCCTATGGCGATCGCCGTCAAAAGAAGCGCAACCAAGGTGATTACTTCAAACAGCTGACGCCTTGCCGCACTCAAATGATCCAGTGAAGATACCCCAACAAGACACCAGTCTGTCCCTTCGATATCAACCTGATGTGTCAACTTACCCATCGTCTTGTCATATCCGGATACCATCTTTTGTATGGCTGTCAGTTCAGTGAGGTTTTCTCTCGACTCAAAAAAAGAAACGTCTTTATGATACACGAGTTCATCAAGGTCCGAAAGGATAAATGCAAACCCTTCAGAACCTAAGCTGAGGTTAAGCAAAAATCGTTCGATGACTTCATAAGAAAAGTCGAGGATAAAAAGCCCCACATGCGCCCCTTCTTCGTCAACGATTTCTTGACCGATCGATATGACCCATTGGCTTTTATCCATCGTGAACGCTTGCCTTCTAATCGATGTTAAAACAGGCATTGACCCTTTTTCCATGACATCGATATACCACGATTCGTTCATCATATCAGGTGACATTTTCATGTCAATCGTCGTTTCATTTGACAGAATTTTACCGGTTTTACTCACAAGTATTCCA
>DMYC01000012.1 GCA_003482695.1 Clostridiales bacterium UBA8960 | reverse complement strand
TTGCACTCGTTGCTGCTCGTGCGATACCAAAGTCGGCGACTTTAACGCTTCCATTTTCATTGATGAGTATATTTTGAGATTTGATGTCGCGATGAACGATATCATTTTGATGTGCTTGAGATAATGCCGAGGCAATTTGAAGGCCAATGTTTATAATCGCTTCTTCCTTCATGAATCCCTGCATTTTGTTTAAATAATCCCTTAATGTGTTGCCATTGACGAGTTCCATGACAATATAATGTACGTCATCACTATGACCTACATCAAAAACATTGACGATATTGGGATGTGATAAACTCGCTGCAGCTTGTGATTCCTTTTGGAACTTCTTTACAAACTCTTCATCCGCATTAAATTCCTGCTTCAAGACTTTAACCGCGACCATACGGTTGAGCACATTATCTCTACCACGATAGACGACGGCCATACCGCCGACGCCGACAATTTCCACGATTTCATATCTATTTCCTAATGTGTTTCCAATTAATTGAGTCATGTGCTCCTCCTTACAGTTCTACGCAAACCGCAGTGATATTATCTTTGCCACCTTTTTGATTCGCGAGGTCAATCAAAGTCTTTGGAATACGATCAAACGGTTCACTCTTGATCACATCCATAAGTTCCTGTGACGACACCATATTGGATAAGCCATCAGAACAAAGTAAAATATGTGAATAATCTTTTATATCGAATTTAGCGATAAACACTTCAAAATTTCGTTCGACACCAAGTGCGCTTGTGATCACATTTCGGTCGGGATGTCTCTCCGCTTCTTCTGGGCTAATGCTTCCGATTTTCACGAGCTCAGCGACGAGCGAATGATCTTCAGACAACTGAACGATGCCATTTTGGGATATGCCATAACATCTGCTGTCGCCCACATTTGCGATCCAAAGGTGATTTTCATCAAGGTATGCGACGACGATCGTCGTTCCCATGCCTCTACACTCTGGATGCGCCTTTACATACTCGATGATTTTTTCATTAGCATGAACAAGCAAATCGTGAACATCGATTTCAAAATTAAAAGCCTGTTTCATGTTGAACGCTTCCAGAACTGAATTGGCTGCGAGTTCTGAAGCAATTTCCCCAGCGTGATAGCCGCCCATACCGTCAGAGACGATAAAGAGCGATAAGTTTTCGCTGATGATGTAAAAGTCCTCATTATTATCTCTTGTAATCCCAACATCTGTTAAAGCCACAGCTCTCATGTTTTTACCTCGTTTTTGTCTTTATTAATTTTGCGATAAAAAAACCATCTGTTTGGTGGATGTTGGGAAACAACGTTAAATAGCCCTCATCCGATAAAGGTTCAAGTTCAAATCTTTGATCCTCATTTAAAAACGCACCAACAATGTCTTGGTTTTCAGCTGGATTAAGCGTACATGTGCTATACATAAGCACACCACCATCCGCAACATATTCAGCCGCGACTTTTAAAATCTTCTCTTGAATGCCTTCCAGCGCTTTTATGTCATCGACAGATCGGTTGTATTTAATATCCGGTTTTCGTCTGATGATCCCCAGTCCGGAACAAGGTGCGTCGACCAGTACGACATCCATTTTACCAACCAGAGAATCATCCATGATCATGGCATCAAACAATGCCACTTCTATGTTATCAAGCCCTAGCCTATTTGCATTCGCCTGAATCACCTCTAACTTGTCCGGTTGATTATCTCTAGCGATCACTTTTCCTGTGACACCAACACACTCTGCTAGGTGTGTCGCTTTGCCTCCAGGTGCTGCGCAAACATCCAGAACCGTTTGTCCTGCTTTTGCACCTGAAAAATACCCGACACACATCGATGAAATGTCTTGGATGATGAAGTGTCCTTCATTGTAACCTGGAAGCTGATTTATGGATAAATGGTTCATGTCTTCTATCACGATGCCGACTGGAACAAGCTTTGAAACTTTATACTTTATGCCGGCCTTTTCAAATGATTCAGTCAGACTTTCAACCGTTGTTTTCATTATGTTCACGCGAAGCGACAATTGCGGCGTCAAATTGCTCGCATGGATCAGCGACTCTGTGAAGACGTTTCCATAGGTTTTCATCCAAAGCTCAATCAACCACTCTGGAAAGCAATGTTTGACGCTCAAATGCGTGACTGTATGTTTTTTCTTGTCCGGCAAATCCAGTGTTTTCCCAGACCGCACAAAGTTTCTGAGAATGCCGTTGACGAATTTTGAATCTCTTTCTGAAATCGTCTTTGCCAGCTTTACACTCTCGTTGACAGCTGCAGACTCCGGTACTTTATCCAAGAACTCAAGTTGATACAGCCCAAGCCTAAGTATGTTGATTATGCTGTGATGAATTCTCGAGAATCTCTGCTCTGATAATTTTCTGATATAATAATCCAACTTTATTCTATTTTCCAGCACACCAAGTACAAGTTGTGAAACAAAACGTCTATCTGCGGATTCAACTTCATAACGGCTAAACGTTCGATTTATGACGATGTGTGAAAAGTCATGGCTATAATCAATTTCATCTAAGATGCGTAGTGCCAATTTTCTTGCGTTTATTTTCATATTACACTCCTTGCTTATCTGAACTATTATATCAAAGATGGACACTAAAAACCAGTGTTCTTAGGTTGAAATCCCCACCTTAGAACACTGGCCATCCTTTTTAATCTATCTTGTTAATCACTGCTGCGTCTCAGTAGCAACATTCTTATGAGTTGTCCAACTGCCATCGCTGCTGCTGCGACATAAGTCATCGCTGCGGCATTTAGAACTTTTTTCGCACTGGCATTTTCCTCTGAGCTCAAAATGCCCAACTGGTCCATCATCAAAATTGCTCTCGAACTTGCGTTAAATTCAACTGGCAACGTCAACAACTGAAAAATGACAGAAAACGAGAAAAAGAGAATGCCTATATTGATGAGCTGAGGCAATGACAACACGATACCAATCATGAAAAGTGGCCATAAAGCTTGTGAACCAAGTTGTGCGAGCGGCAATAGCGCCGTTCTCATCTTAAGTGGCACATATTCATTTGCATGTTGAATGGCGTGTCCAACTTCATGACAAGCCACGCTGACTGACGCTATGGACGGGTTGTCGTAAACGGGTTCAGACAGCCGGATCGTTTTAGCCCTCGGATCATAATGGTCCGATAAATAACCTTTCACGCGTTCGATTTTCACATCATGTATGCCGTTTTGTCTCAACATCATGTCTGCCGCTTCAGCGCCAGTTAAGTTTCTCGCATTTCTCACTTTATGGTAGCGATTAAACGTCGATTTGACACCCATGCTTGCAAGAGATGCCATTATAAATAAAAAGAATAGTAAAATATAACTACTTCCGTAACCCATGCTTTTACCTCCTAAGTCAATTTTGTTCCAATTGTAATGTCATGGCCCAGCAAGAAAGCTTGTGACTGCATTCTCTTACCGCTTCCCCACTGTAGTTCATCAACCCTTAGCAAACCTTTTCCAGTCACAACATAAATGCCATTTTTATCCGTCATAAAGACTTCGCCCGGCGATAACCCATCCAGAGCAGCGCCTTCATTTTCAACACATGTTGCAGCAAATATTTTAAGCGGTTTATCTTCTAAAGTCGTATGGGCAATTGGCCATGGATTAAATCCACGTATGCGGTTTCGAATCGAATCCGAGTCCATTGACCAATCGATTTTAGCAATTTCCTTATTTAACATGGATGCATAGCATGAAAGCGAATCGTCTTGCTTCACAAAAGTGAGCGTCCCCTCTTCGAGTCCATTCAATGTCTCTATCAATAAGCCCGCACCCTTTTCCGCTAAAAGATCGTGTAGCATCCCAGCGGTCATGTTTGGCTCAATATCCACTTCACTTTTTAAAAGCATGTCTCCAGTATCAAGGCCTGCATTCATCTTCATCGTTGTTACGCCTGTTTTTTTATGGCCATCCGCAATCGCCCAGTTTATCGGTGCCGCGCCACGATAGGCAGGCAATAAAGAGGCATGTACATTGATGCAACCATATTTAGGTATGTCTAGAATTTCTTGTGACAATAATTGTCCGTATGCGACGACGACGATTACATCCGGTTCATACTGCCTTAACAGATCTGGCCATTCTCCCAACCTGATTTTTACGGGTTGATGAACAGGAATGCCCTTTTCTTCGGCGATGACCTTAACAGGCGGTGGGGTTAGCTTGTTGCCTCTGCCCTTTGGCTTGTCGGGCTGTGTGAAAACAGCGATGACCTCGTGCTCAGACATGCATGCCTTCAATGTCAAAGTAGCAAAATCAGGTGTACCCATAAATACAATTTTCATAGACCTCATTCCGCCTTTTCTGTGTCTTCAACGACTTTGTCGATATAAAGAATGCCATCCAAATGGTCGATTTCATGGCAAAGCACTCTCGCAAGCAGTTCTTCGCCCTCAATTTCATAAGTTTCTCCGGAAACATCTTCAAACTGAACCGTCACGGCTAAAGGTCTCTCGACAATACCGTGTCTACCAGGTAAACTAAGACACCCTTCCTCTTCCATCTGAGAACCGCACTGATTAATGAATCTCGGATTGATAAGGGCCATCGGACCATCTTCATCATATAGATCAAAGACGATAACGCGTTTCAATACGCCGATCTGAGGTGCCGCAAGACCTACACCGTCTGCGTTGTGCATCGTCTCTATCATATCGTCCACCAATACTTGTAATTTACCATCAAACGCTGTCACTTCTTTCGCGACTTTCCTAAGTATCGGATCATTATCCGTCCTAATCAATCGGATTGCCATTATTGCCTCCTGAATTTTACTGAATTTTCATCTCTTCAATTATAATATATTTGATGCATCAAAATCTATAGCGATTTTACAGGCTTTGAGCGACTCAAAATGCGACTCAAGAATCTTTAGTTCGCGTTTCACATCGGTCAAAGACTCCGGTTTTACTTTTATGATGACCTGCCATCTGTATTTGTTGTCAATTTTCTTTAATAATGCAGGATTTGCAGGGTATAAGTCTACTTGATTTTGTAAACCTTTCTTTAACATTTTCCGAGCGATGAAATCATGGCTTTTCAGTGCATATGTTGCCGCTTCTTCAGCGCTTGTGGACGTGACCATTATACTGATCAAATGATAGAATGGTGGATATTTGAGCGCTTTCCTATATTGGATTTCATTTTGATAGAATGATTCGTAGGAATCCTGATTTAAAGCATAGTGATCCGGTGCATAAGTCTGTAGGATCACTTCTCCTTTTTCCTTGCCACGTCCTGCTCGTCCCGCAACTTGATTGAACAATTGATACGCCCGCTCAGATGCTTGATAGTGAGGTAAATTAAGCAATAAATCAGCTGAAAGGATGCCGATTAAGGTAACCCCTTTAAAATCAAACCCCTTCGCCACCATTTGTGTGCCGATCAGAATATCGACCTCTTCTGCCTCAACCTCAGAAATAATGCGTTCAATGCTCCCTTTTTTGGTCGTGGTGGTTCGATCCATCCGTGCAATTTTTGCTGATGGAAACATCTCACTTAAAGATTCTTCAACTTTTTCCGTGCCGACACCGAAAAATTTAAAATACTTGCTCTCACATTTCGGACACTTTTTGGGCACAAAGGTCTCGTAACTGCAATAATTGCACTTCACCGTTTTTTGACCTTTAAAATACGTCAATGTCACATCGCAATTAGGACATGCTAGTGTAAAACCGCAAGACCTGCACGATACAAACGTGGAATGCCCTTTACGATTCAAGAAGATGATTGTTTGTTGCTTTTGCATCAACCTATCCGCGATTGCTTCATAGAGTTTTCTGCTTAGGATGGACCTATTTCCCGCCATGAGTTCTTGTCTCATATCGACGATTTCGATTTCAGGGAGCTCTTGAAGGTTATAGCGATGACTGAGTTTAAGGAGCTTTCTCTTGTCACTGAGCGCTTCATGATAATCTTTGATCGCAGGAGTGGCAGAACCGGAAACAACTAGACCACCGGTTTGCTTCATTCGGAATTTGGCAACATCATATGTGTGATATTTGGGTCTCTTTTCAGAACGGAATGCACCTTCGTGACACTCGTCGATAATGACAATACCAACATCATCCGTGGGCGCGAAAATCGCGGACCTCGCACCGATTATAATGTCGTAATCCCCTTTTCGAATGCCTTTCCATTGATCGTGCTTTTCACCCGGCGATATTTTGGAATGGATGAGCGCGATGCGCGCTTCACCAAAACGACTCGCGAATCGAGCGACGATTTGCGGTGTCAAAGAAATTTCAGGAACAACCAATATCGCTTTCTTTCCTTTTCCAAGTACATATTGGATCAACTCGGCATAAATCTCGGTTTTTCCACTTCCCGTGATGCCATGAATCAGAAAGTCATCATTCCTCTGATTTTCATAATCACTCACAATTTGATTGTATATGCGTTGTTGTTCACTGTTTAAGTCAATTTGAGCCTTATCTTCCAGACTTTTCATAAAAACAGGCAATCTTAAATCTTCAACAACTTGTATCTCAATTAGACCTTCAGAGACAAAGCCATCAATCACGTTCTTGCTCACTTTTGTGGCCTCTTGAAGCGCCATCCGCTTTATAAACGGCAATGTTATCAAATAATTTGCCAGTTTGAGTTTGGCATGATGATTCGGTTTAATCGTTTTGATGTAAGCAGGAAGATCCCCTTTGACAACCACCCATTCGACGGTGCGATTTTTAACGTTTTGCTCATAAAGATATTCAAGGTCGATAACGCCTAAAGCTAGCAAACGGTTTAATGCCGTATTTTTTAAAGACTCTTTCATATCAGGACAAAGTGCATCGTAATCCACTTTCTTGTCACCAAGCGCATCTAAAATGACCAACTCGTTTTTCTTGAATTTTATTTCGGGATTTTTTTGCCACTCAGGATTTAACTGATAACTTTTTATTTGTTTGACTAAAGTATTTGATGGTAAGAATAACTGTATCGCTTCACTAAAGGAACATATGGTTTCCTCACGGATGAACGCTGCACATTTCAAATCCAGTTCCGTCAAAAAAATATGATCGTTAAACAAATAGTGTATCGGTTTAATTTGAACGGATGCATCATGATTATGAGAATCTGTAAGGTCTATCACGATCCCTTCAAGATGACCGGAAGTTCCAAAAGGCACAAGGACGCGTGAACCAATCTTGATTTTTGGCTCGAGTATGCTTGGAACACGATAAGTAAATGGTCGATCCAACGATTGGGTATTACGCAGTACAATCACTTCAGCAAACATTATATTCCCTCTCTCATCAATGGCTTTATGTGATAAAACCCCAGGCTGTCAGTTAGGTTCACAGTCTAGGGTTTTGTTTATAATCTCTCTATCACTTTATTTAGGATAATCTTCGCTACTTCAGCTTTTTCCATACAGGTATAGTCGATATGACCACCCTCTTTATCATATATGGTTACAATATTCGTATCTGTATTAAATCCAGCGCCTTCCTGAGTCACATCGTTTGCTACGATGAAATCCAGATTTTTTTCCAGAAGTTTTCGTTTGGCATATGTCTCGACATCATCCGTTTCAGCTGCAAATCCAACGACTATTTGATTGGTCTTTAACTCTCCGACGCGTTTCAAAATGTCAGGATTTTTTTCAAAAGCCATATTGAGTACAGAGTCGTTTTTTTTGATTTTCGATTCACTGTAGTGGGCTGGTTTATAATCAGCTGGTGCTGCAGCTTTGATGATCACATCGACGTCAAGATTTGAAAGCACTGCATCGTACATGTCCTTTGTTGAGACGACAGGAATCAAAGTGCAACCAACTGGCGGCGTCAATGAAGTAGGACCAGAAATCAGAATGACTTCAGCGCCTTCATTTATAGCTTGTTCCGCTATGGCATAACCCATTTTAC
>DMYC01000249.1 GCA_003482695.1 Clostridiales bacterium UBA8960 | reverse complement strand
CCGTATCCAATTTGTGTAGGAAGATCGAAAGCTACCGATAAACCGCTTGAACCTTGTTCAACTAGGAACTTGTAGCGCTTGTTGGACTCTTCAGCAGTTGCAAATCCTGCATACATCCTCATAGTCCAAAACTGTCCACGGTACATCGTCGGTTGAACACCACGTGTATATGGATATTGGCCAGGCAGTCCTAGATCGTTCATGTAATCCATATCCTCGATATCTACAGGACTGTAGTATCTGTTAACAGGATCACCTGATCCAGTCGTAAACGACTTCTTTCTCTCAGGTCTTTTTTGCAATATTTCTTGCGTTTTAGCATTCTCTTTATCTACAGCTTCTTTAAGAATTGAAATCTGATTTTTATCAAACATCGTAAATCCTCCTTCAACATTTTTCACCGCATCCGGTTTAACCTCTATTAGAATATCACAAATGCAACTAAAATACATTGTTTTTGAGAAAGTATAATTGTATACTTTACTAACAATTCAATAAACTTTTTAACAATTAAATATCATTCTAAAAATGCAAGAAAACTTGCAGGATAGATTTTATCTCGATTTTACAAAAAAAAATCCCTCTTCAAATGACTCTGAAGAAGGAACCTTTTTCTATTTTTTAGTCAAAATAACGTTTAGCCAGTATTGAGAACGATGGTCCCCTCGAGCATCTTGTGTCTTCCAAATCTCAGAAATATCAAAATTCTCGACTTCAGACATCATCTTTTCAAACTTGACTTCATCAAAATCGTTAAAGAATCTGCCATGTCTGAGCAACGCATCTTGGCCATACTTAAAAGAAACATACATGATGCCGTTGTCTTTTAAAGCATCTCGACATCTAACCAGGACATCGATGATTTGTTTTTCATCATAGTGAAACAAAACAGCACTGGCCCAAATGCCTTCAAATTCATTCTTGTATTTGATGTCGCGAATGTCCACCAATAACACTTCCGTATTGAGCAGTATTTTTCCTCTATTATAAACTTCTTGAGCGAAATCTATTGAGACGACCTCAAAACCTTTTGCATCAAAGTGCAAACTATCTCTACCGGATCCGAAGCCTACATCCAAAAGTTTTGCTCCGGGTTTAAGATACTTTTCAAACTTTTCGTATATAGGTTGCAAGTCAAGCTTCAGTGTGTTTTCAATCATGTCGGATGCGTTCTTGTTATAATAGTCTTTTATCATATCAAATCCCCCTCTTGTTTTCTGTATTTTTTCGGCTCTGATCTATAAAGGTTATTTCCTTTTGAATCTATAACGACAACAACTGGCATGTCTTCAACATCCAAACATCTAATCGCCTCAGGACCCAGCTCCTCAAACGCTACGACCTCGCTGTGTTTCACACAGCTCGATATGAGCGCACCTGCACCACCTATTGCTGCAAAATAAACCGTACCATATGCGATCATACTTTCTATTAAAGCATCGCTCCTGTCTCCTTTGCCGATCATACCCATCAACCCTAATTTGAATAGCGGGTCTGTCAAATCGTCCATCCTGTAACTCGTCGTCGGTCCACATGCACCTATGACAGAACCCGGTCTTGCAGGCGAAGGGCCTGCGTAATAAATTATTTGACCTTTCAGGTCTATTGGAATCGGCTCACCATTTGATATCAAGTCGTTTAACCTGAGATGTGCAGCATCTCTCGCCGTATAAATCTTGCCTGACAGCAAAACCAGATCGCCAGCCTTAAGATTACTACAGATACCCGAATCAAGTGGTGACGTTATCTTTATTTTATCCATAAATCACCCCTAAAAAACAACTTTATGATGCCTTGACGCATGACAATTGATATTCACGACGACAGGCAAACCGGCAATATGCGTCGGAAACGCTTCAACATGGACTGCCAGAGCCGTCGTGTTTCCACCAAGACCTTGTGGTCCAATCCCCAAGTTGTTTATTCCGTTTAGTAAAACATGCTCAAGTTCTGCTAAATGAGACTCGGAACTCGGCTCATTTAGATCGCGCAATAATGCTTTTTTCGCAATTTGAGCGGCTTTGTCTAAAGTGCCTCCGATTCCTACGCCAACGACAATAGGGGGGCATGGATTAGACCCAGCCTCATCGACCGTTTCCAAAACAAAATCTATTACACCTTTTATGCCATCTGAGGGTTTGAGCATTTTACTTCTCGACATGTTTTCGCTTCCAAATCCTTTTGCGGCAATATCAATTTCAAAAATGGCACCTTCCACGATTTCATAATACACAATGCCCGGGGTATTATCGTTCGTGTTTATACGCAATAAAGGGTCTTTAACGACAGACTTTCTCAGATAGCCTTTATCGTATCCCTTTCTGATGCCTTCCTGGATGGCCCACTCGAGCCCACCACCTTCTATATGGATTTCTTGACCAATTTTTACAAATGCGACGACCATTCCTGTGTCTTGACAAAGAGGCGCCATATAGCCATTCGCCTTTTCAGCATTTTGAAGCAAGTCGGAAATAATCGTTTTTCCCAATACCGAAGTTTCGTTAGCAATCGCCGACTTAAAGGCCATTTCTATTTTTTTATCGATGACATAGTTCATTTCGATACAAGCGGCACTGACCGCTTCAACGATTTCATTTACATGAATTTGCCTCATTTCAACCGTCCAAATTATGACTTTATTATTTGCTAATGGCTTTCTGGCCGACTCTCGCTAAGAATTTTTCAACGTGAATCACGTATCGCCCGTGAAGGCCTTCACCTATTTTCTCATTTTCATCGTATGCCTCGACTTTGAACAGGAGTTTCTTGTCCTCGATTTCAATGAGTTCTGCTTTGGCATAAACACGCTGTCCCAATGG
>DMYC01000426.1 GCA_003482695.1 Clostridiales bacterium UBA8960 | reverse complement strand
GAAGTTTTATGACAAACTCATCCATCGATTGGATGAAGATACCACTGAAGTCATAAAAGATGTCGGGCAAAGTTGTTCCTGTCAATTTGCTTTTCCATCTATGCTTTACTTGATGCTTAAGTATCCGGATGATTTTATGGAAGCGATGAGGCAAAACGTATTGGCTGGTGGCGATTCTGCTGGTAGAGGCATGATCTTAGGTATGGTTTTGGGTACAGCAAAAGGGTATTCAAATCTCCCACAAGACCTTGTTAAAGCATTAAAAGCGTATGACATCATTCACACGTTTACACAGCACAAAATGATATGAAATTAAAATCGCTCAAATGCTTAAGCATTTGAGCGACTTCTTTTTTTGGTGGTTTCGTTTTAAAAAGGGTATAATTTCACTGGAGGCGATGACTATGAACACTCAAAAGAAGTTGCTAAATGCTTACAATCATGCTATGAAGATAAAATTCGACGAACATTCAAAATTCATTTTTTTCAGCGATATACATCGAGGCGATAATAGTCTTGCAGACGAATTTGCACACAACCAGAACATCTATCTTTTTGCCCTTCAGCATTATTTCGATGAAGGATATACGTATATCGAAGTCGGTGATGGCGATGAGCTTTGGGAACACAGCAAGTTCAGTGTCATAAGGTATGCGCACAGCGATGTTTTCATGCTACTGAGACAATTTTTTGACCAAAAGCGATTCATTATGATTTATGGCAATCACAACATGGCATTCAAGAACCCGAAACACATACAAAAGCACCTATTTCACTTTTATGACGAGTACGAAGAATTTTTTAACGAACTTTTCCCAGGAATCGAAGTTAAAGAGGCTGTTGTTCTTGATAATCAGGCATTGCCGCTTGAGATTTTTGTTGTACATGGGCATCAGGGCGATTTCATTAACGACCAGATTTGGCATGTCATGAAGTTCATGAACCGCTATTTTTGGAGATTTTTCCACGTTGTCGGTTTTCAAAATCCTGCAAGCCCAGCGAAAAATGCACACAAACGACACAAGATAGAAGTCAACTATTCAAAATTCATCGACCAGTACAAAAAAGTCACTATTATTGGTCATACGCACCGCCCAAAATTCCCTAAGCCTGGAGAATTACCTTACTTCAATACAGGCTGTTGCATACACCCTAGGAACATCACAGGCATCGAAATCGTCAACAACACGATTGCTTTAATCGAATGGCGCATCTCTCCTGATGAGCAAGGCAGTTTAAGAATTCTAAAACGCGTCGTAAGAGGTCCTAGAGATCTTAGCGAGTTTGTCGATACGTAAATTTTCGCCATAAAAATTCGACGGGCCCCTGTTTGAACTTTTTCAACCAAAGGGCGCTAAATCCCATTTGCAGCATAAAAAAAGCAAATGCAATCGGTAAATACGACCAGAATGGAAGTTGATGAAACAACCCGCCACCATAACCATAAAGAAGCGTTGTAAAGAACACGGTCTGTGCCAAGTAATTACTGAGCGCCATTCTTCCAACGCTTGCAAGTGGCCGAATCCTTTTGAGAAACGTTTCATTTCTAGACAATACTAAAATAGCACTGGCATATAGTATAGAACCGCTAACCGTCAGAAGTTCATCAAACACGATCGAAAGACTATTCATTCGACTTCCGATAAGGCCACTACTGAATAGCATGTACCCACATGCAAACAATATCGACGCAACGAGTGTGGCCTTAAACGTTTTACTGATGTATCCTCTCATTTTAACGGTGTTTTGAAAGACATCCAATTTCCCAAGCGCAGCACCTAAGAAGAAAAGCGACAGTATTTTTGGAAGAACAATCACTAAGTTGATCAGGATCATGGGAATTTCCCAAGTCACTCGATAACTCACAAGTTCAAGATATCGGCTTTGTTTATACATCTGAATCGAGTTCTCGATAACCGCATTTATTTCAGGTGAAACTGTGGTGCCACTTGTCAAAAGAGAAAAGAGAACGGTTGACAAGAGAAATGTGATGAGAGACCAAGTCAATAACCTCTTTGCATCAAGGTGTCGTTTTGACAACATAAGAAATCCAGCAATGGCATAAACGTGAAGAATGTCTCCATACCATATAAAAATTAGATGGCAAACACCCAAAATTAAAAGCGTCAATAACCTTCTTCTAAAAAAAACATGGCCGTCTCTTTCTACTTCAAATTTCTTCATGAATAAGATTGCACCCATTCCAAAAAGTATTGCGAAGAGGCTGTAAAACTTCCCCGTGGCAAAAACGTGCAATAATAATGCAAAAAAACGTTCAAATAAATTTTCATAAACAAAAGGCGATGATTGATGAGAAAATAAAGTCTCATCAATCATCGTCAAGTTGACTAACAACACACCAAACAAAGCAAACCCTCGAATGATGTCCAACGATTCTATGCGCTCATTTGTTGATTCAATTGTTTTCATCTTACATGCCCATATTTTCTAAGAGCATGCTCTTAATCATTTCTTTATTATCGATGAAATACTGAACCATCTCTACGATGGCAGTTGCTTCTTGAGCAGGCAATACTGAAGCTTTCGCTTTTACATCCGTCATGAAAAATTCCAATGAAGCGCTATCCATGAATGTATTGATGCTCTCTTCAATCAGAGTCGATGCCGTATCTTTCGCATACGATTCATCATCGATCATTTTCTTAATGGATATCATCTTGCTTTCGTCGAAAACCAATCCATCATTGATCTTTGCGTTAAATCGATCATAATACATCGTCTGGTTCACGGCAATACCCATCATGTTCGTAGAGTATTCAACCATCCTGATATTGAATTTTGGGTCGATTGCGACCAACATTTTGTAACGGAATGGTTCCACTTGAGTTCTTTGCAATTCGTATTGCATTTCTTGATAGGTTCTGGCCAACTCATCAATCGCCGTTTCCCAACCCGAATCAAAATTGTTGCTTAACTCATCCATAGCCGAATCAACATCTGACGCGTCAATATTCATCAATTTATAATCACCAGATTCTTTTAAAAGGGTTAGAAATGCCATGGCCTTAGACTTAACCAACGTTTTTAGTTCTACGTCAAACTTTGCTTCATTCAACAGTGCGATATAGAGCATCGTCATTTCATCAATCGTCATTTCGAGTTCAATTGTATCGCATTTGATCGATTTTCCATCGGCGAGAACAACTTGCTTTGGGTCACCCTTTTCCAGGTTTGCAAGTTTGTCTCTCAATATTTTCTCGTACCCTTTTACATCTTTTATGAACGTCTTGTATAATGGGTCCTTTTCTAAATCAAATAAATCAATGTATTTGTTGAAATCCACTTCAGTCAAATCCACACCGCTTGACTCGCGTATCAAATCGAAAGCCTCTTGCTTCGTCAATACCATGATTTTATCGGTAAATGTTTGGCTCCTGAGTGACAACCTTTCACCACTATAACCAACACCAAAAGAGAGCATTTGCTTATCTGAATAATTCAGATGAATATTTTCATCTAGATATACGGTTTTGTCTTTCATACTAAAAGCCCATTTAACATCCCCTGTTATATTGACTTCATTCAAAAGAGAAGCGACAAATTTCGACATCGCCTCCGGGTTGGAAGTGAAATAATATAGTGTGCTTTGAAGCATCGCTTCATCGACCTCAATATTCCCTTCAATTCTTGCTTCCACTGAGTCATAGCTATTTTGGGTCATACTGTAAAAAAGATGATTGAAAGGGTCTCCTTTTATGATCATATTTTTCACAGTGGCAAAACCAACCACACCCACTACGATTACACCCAAGACTACAGCTAATGCAATCAACTGTTTTTTATTCATTTGTTCCTCCCATAAAATGCGTCATAACGCTTGTCAAACCACTTATTTTCTTTTACCATTATAACATAGTCACCCATGATAACTTTCTTAAAAAACGCTTAAAATGTAGAAGGAGGATTCTATGGAATATGAACTTCCTAAAGACCCTATCATCTTACTTGGCATGATCAATATGAAGCTCAGAGATTTTTACAACAACATGGACGCACTATGTGATGACCTCGAGCTTGACTTTGAATCGATCAATGCCACTTTGATTAAAGCCGGTTTCGTATACGACGCTAAGACGAACCAGTATCATCCTTTATAAATCGTCAATCCATCTCAAAAACAACCGGACAGTGATCGCTACCCATGATTTCTGGCTTTATGCCTGCTGCCTTGAATCGAGGCACAAGTGATTCAGAAGTCAAAAAGTAATCGATTCTCCAACCGACATTTTTTTCTCTTGCTTTTCCAAAATACGACCACCATGTATAAGCATCCCTTTGATCCGGATAAAAATACCTAAACGTATCCACAAATCCCGAATCTATGAGCTCGGTCATTTTATTGCGCTCTTCTATCGTAAATCCGGCCGATTTCGTGTTTGTCTTTGGATTTTTCAGATCTATTTCTTTATGCGCGACATTGAGATCTCCACAAATGACGACAGGCTTTTTCGTTTCCAAATATTTTAAATACTTTCTGAAATCATCTTCCCAGACCATGCGATATTCTAGCCTTTCGAGTTCCGTTTTTGAGTTTGGCGTATAGACGGTTACCAAATAGAACGTATCCATTTCAAGCGTAATCACACGGCCTTCTTGATCATGTTCCTCGATTCCCATGCCATATGTGACACTTATCGGCTCGTGTTTTGTAAATATTGCCGTTCCTGAATACCCCTTTCTCACTGCATAATTCCAGTACTGATGATATTCTGGCAATTCAAGTTCTATTTGACCTTCTTGAAGCTTTGTTTCCTGAAGGCAAAAGAAATCCGCATCTGATGCACTAAAATAATCCATAAACCCTTTTTTTACACAAGCCCTGATACCATTGACATTCCAATTGACAAATTTCATCCTATTCCTCCGATTTCATTATGCTTTCATTATAACAAAATTGACGACAAAAAGCTCAGCCATATTCCCCAAAGGGTTCCATCGGCTGAGCTTAAAATTTTGAATCTCAATTCAACTACATTCTCGATTCGACAACTTCCCAATCGATAACATTCCAAATGGCATCGACATAATCTGCTCTTCTGTTCTGATAGTTGAGATAATAAGCATGCTCCCAAACATCGACGCCAAGCAGTTCTTTCAGTCCGTCGGTAATCGGTGCATCCTGATTCGGTGTACTGACGATCTTAAGTGCTTGCCCATCAAGTACAAGCCAAGCCCAACCACTACCAAAGCGCTTAAGACCTGCGTCTTTGAATGCCGCCTTAAAAGCGTCGATCGAACCAAAAGCAGCTTCCAGTTTCTCTTTAAAAGCAGGGCTCATCGGTTTGCCTTCTGGTGTCAAACTTTCCCAAAAAAGCGTGTGGTTGTAATGACCACCACCATTATTACGCACGGCACCATGAATCGCCTCTGGCAATTGTCCTAAATTCTTTAACAAGTGTTCAATTGACCAGTCACTAAAAGCCTCTTGGCCTTCAAGTGCATTATTCAAATTGGTAATATAGGTTCCATGATGTTTCTGATGATGAAT
>DMYC01000225.1 GCA_003482695.1 Clostridiales bacterium UBA8960 | reverse complement strand
TCGTCGCCATGTTAGGATGAATCATGCCAGAACCTTTCGCGATGCCTGATAACGTCGCAACAGAACCGTCACTCAAAGTGACTTGAGTGGAAAATTGCTTCACCATTGTGTCTGTGGTTAAGATACCAAATGCTACTTCGTCAAGGCCATGAGGTGACAGCTTGTGGTAGGCTTTCGGAAGGCCATTTACGATCGCATTCATCGGAAGATTAACGCCGATGACCCCAGTTGAAGCGAGCAGTATTTCTTGCGTTTCAGCACCTATGAGTTCCGCTGCGATTTGCGCGGTGGTATTTGCGTCTTGAACCCCTTGGATCCCCGTACAGGCATTGGCATTGCCGCTGTTAATGACCACTGCCTTAACTGTAGGGTTTTTTATATTCTGTTCAGAGAAAACCACAGGTGCCGCCTTGGTTTTATTCGTCGTAAATGTTCCGGCTGCAACAGCGCCTTCTGGGCAAACGATTAGAGATAAATCTTTTTTCATGCGTTTGATTCCAGAATGTATAGCGCTGTATAAAAATCCGTTGATCGGAGACAATTCAGTTTTTATCATTTTCTTTCCTCCTTATTATGGGTAGAGTGGCATTTGGCCAAGTCCGACAGTTTCTTCGAAGCCAAAATGGAGATTCATATTTTGCACAGCTTGTCCTGCTGCGCCTTTCATGAGGTTGTCGATGGCACACATCATAATAAGTGTGCCTGTTCTATGATCAATTTTATACCAGATATCAGCATAGTTTGACCCTCTGACGTTTTTCGTACATGGTGCTTGATTCAAGAGTCTGATAAAAGGCTTATCTGCATAAGCGGCATTATAGGCCGAATCTAACATGGCCATATCCACTGTATGATCGATCTTTGCATAGACTGCGCTGAGCAAGCCCCTTGTCATCGGTACAACAGACGGAGAAAACATGACTTTGAACGCAACTTCGCTTGATTGATTTTGTGACAGCGTTTGTTCAATTTCAGGTATATGTTGATGGTCGCCTGTTTTATAAGGTCTGATGTTTTCAGCTGCTTCTGCAAATAGGCCAGCTTGACTTGCCTGTCTTCCTGCACCACTGATCCCTGATTTAGCATCGACGATGATGAGCGGGTCTTTGATCAAACCAGCTTGAATGGCTGGAAGCATCGCAAGAAGTGTAGCTGTTGCATAGCAGCCTGGATTCGCGATGAGTTTGGTCCCACCAAGTTTATCCGAGTAAAATTCACTGAGCCCATATACGCCTTGGTCCAGTAAGTGGGGTGACGCGTGCACACCGTGCCATTTCACATAATTTTCCGCATCCTCAAGGCGATAATCAGACCCTAAATCGATGACTAAAGCACCAGAATCGATGATGTCAGGGACATATTTTGAGGACATTCCGTGTGGCAATGCGAGGAAGCAACAATCAATTTGATGGGCTTCTAAAAAGGATGGCGTCAAAAGCGTGTCGCTGTCTAATAACGTTTCAAATATGATGCCTTTTGTGTGGGCATAAATGGCATCATACGTACTCGATGATTGGCTTGAAGATCCTAGATATATCTTTTTTATATTCGGATGGTTCACCAATAGACTCGTAAGTTGTTGACCGGCGTATCCTGTTGAACCGGCGATGACGATATTCATAAAAAGGCCTCCCTAGAAAATGTTTTAAGTATAATTATACACAAACAAAAATATTTATCAATACATATCAACAAAATAGTTGCATACAAATACAAAAAAAAGTATAATTATCGAAATACACAAAAATTAAAGGAGGTCAAAATGTCAAATTTCATTCCGGACCAGCTCATCGAAGCCGTTCCGTATATCATAAGATTTCAGGGCAAAATGTTCGTCGTAAAAATGGGTGGGAGCTTCATGGAAGATAAAGACGCCATGAATGCTTTATATGAAGACATCGTCGTTTTGAGTTTGCTTGGCATCAAAATCATCATTGTTCATGGGGGTGGGAAAGCCATAAATGAGAAGCTGATGCACTATGGCATTGAAAGCCATTTTATAGGAGGATTCAGATACACGGATTCAAAAACGATGGATATAGTAGAAATGACACTTAGCGGAAGCGTCGGCAAAGAGATTGTTTTTAACCTGCAGCAGGCTGGGCTTAAAGCGGTTGGATTAAACGGTAAAGATGGACACTTGATGAAAGCCGAACCTAAACGGATCGAAACAGAGGAAGGGTTAGTGGATTTAGGCTTTGTCGGTGAGGTTGAAGCGATACAGACGGAGCTTCTTGAACTCTTGGTGGCACAGAACTATATTCCCGTTGTTTCTCCGATTGGCTACGATGATTTTGGGAACACGTATAATATCAATGCAGATTCTGCAGCTGCAGCTGTAGCGGGCGCAATAGGTGCAGAAAAACTAATTCTCATGACAGATGTGGACGGCATTTATGGTGAGTTTCCCAAAAAAGAGACACTCATTAAAATGATGGATTTATCAGAAAGCTATGCATTATGTGATGAAGGGCGTTTGGAAGGCGGCATGATACCAAAACTCGAATGTGCCATAGCGGCGATTGAAGGCGGGGTCCATTCAGTGCATATGATCAATGGCTCGTGGAAACATAGTCTATTGACTGAAATATTCAGCAACGAAGGTATTGGAACCATGATTACAAGGAGGGTATAAAGTGAATTCAAAAATGGATGAGAAAATTAAAGGCGTCATGCCGACATACGGCAGACAACCGGTTTGTTTTGTAAAAGGCAAGGGGATGTGGCTGATCGACGACTTAGGGGATTGCTATATGGATATGGTAAGCGGTGTTGCAGTCAATGCGCTGGGGCACTGTTCGGAAGTCATGATAAATGCATTGCAGGAGCAAGCCAAAGAATTGATCCATGTGTCCAACTTATACTGGAATAAACCTCAAGTAGAGCTTGCAGACAAACTGTTATCGCTAAGCGGAGGTGATTTTAAAGATGTGTTTTTCTGCAATAGTGGAACGGAAGCGCTTGAAGGGGCCATAAAGCTCTGTAAGAAGTTCGGCAATCAAAAAAACAAATCCAAGCTGCTGTTCATGAGCAATTCCTTTCACGGGCGCTCGACTGGTGCACTTGCGATTACAGGGCAACCGAAATACCAGTTGCCATTCGGCGCACTGTTGCAAGGTTGTATTTCAGTTCCGCTTAATGATGGTGATGAACTTAAGAAGGCACTTGATGAGCATGGCGATGAAATTGCAAGCGTTTTTATCGAGCCGATCCAAGGAGAAGGTGGCGTCATACAGGTTGAGGATTCTTTCCTTAAGGAGATAGAGGCGTTTTGCAAGGAAAAAGAAGCCATTCTCGTTTTTGATGAAGTGCAGTGTGGCGCAGGCCGACTTGGAACGTATTATGCCTATCAGTCTTTTAGCGTGAAACCAGACGTAGTCTGTATGGCAAAAGGACTTGGTGGCGGCGTTCCGATCGGAGCGATTATCGCGAATCAAAAGGCGTCCGTATTTGAAAAAAGTGACCATGGTTCGACTTTCGGTGGCAATCCTTTGATGTGTGCAGTCTCTCTTGCTGTGACTGATAAAATCGCAGAAAGCGCTTTTCTTGAGCAAGTAAAAGAAACCTCGAAATATATTGTTGAGCAGTTGGGACTGATGAAAGCGGAAGCGCTCATAAAGGATTATCGCGGGAAGGGATTGCTACTTGGAATCGTTGTGGATTCACCGAATCAGTTTGTCCAGAAAGCCCATGATAACAAACTGCTCCTTGTGGCTGCTGGCAGCGACGCAGTAAGGATTCTGCCACCTCTAAACACCACTTTGGAAGATGCGAAACAGTTCATGGAATTGTTACGTGTAGTGGCACATTCATTTGTTTTAGAGTAAGTGTTTTGGGTATGATTACAATAGGGGTTGTAAAGATTTACTGAGGGGGTGCAGTGGCACCTCCTCTTGTCGTCTCAACACGAAAAAGACGAGTTTATACACTGATTTTTTATAATAAGTTTACAAATAGAAGTATTGTAACTTTAGCAATTATTAAGGTAAACTATTAATATAGTGCAAAATGGATTTACTGCGCCCGTAAATGTCAGAAAATTAAGAGATTTCAGAACAATTACCTGAAATTAACATTATAGGGAGGTTGATTATGTTAAGCAAGTTTAATTACCTAAGACCCAAATCTTTGGATGAGGCAATTCATTACATGGAGGCAAATCCAGGAACGAAGTTGTTTGCTGGAGGTACGGATCTGATGATCCTTATGAGACGGAATATGATTTCTGTCGAGCATTTATTAGATATCAAAGATATACCAGAAACTCAACGGTTTGAGTTTGTAGAGGGGTTAGGTTTTTTTATTGGTGCCTCTGTTACGATTAATGAGATTTCTGAAAACGAAATCATCGCTAAGAAGTATAATGCGATCAAACAGGCTGCGGACTCGCTTGCCTCTTATCAGTTAAGAAATCGTGCCACGCTGGTGGGCAATATTTGTAACGCTTCTCCAGGTGCAGATATGGCATCGCCACTTATGGTTTATGATGCAATCGTTAAAATCGCGGGGCCAAACGGTGAAAGAGAAGTCGGTTTCGAACAATTCTATATAGGCTTTAAAAAATTGGATCTTGAACCGGGCGAAATCGTACTTGGCATCGTTTTACCTGATCATGATCCTGAAGACTCAAGCGTGTTTTTAAAACAAGCGCGTGTTAAAGGCCATGACTTAGGTATCGCAGGCGTGTCCGTTCGCTATACTAAAGATAAGAAAGTATATGTGGCGATGACAGCGGTTGCACCTACTCCGGTTCGACTCAGAGCGCTTGAAGCCATGCTTGAAACCAAACCATTCACTTCAGAAACGGCCGAATGGTTAGGAGAAGAGATCAAGAATCATATCAAACCAATTTCAGATATACGTTCATCCGCTGAATACAGACTTCACGTATCTGGTGTTCTCGCCAGCCGCGGCATGAACCAGCTTATAGAGATGGGAGGTAACTAAAATGTGTGATAGACATAATAAGGATAAAGATTGTTTCGTTTATGTAGAATCAGGGTTGCCACACGTTCCAGTGAGCTGTAGAGTCAACGGTGATATCGTTCACAGGAAAGTTGATCCAACGATGACTTTGCTTCAGTTTTTAACGACAGAGCTTAAACTGTTCGGCACAAAAGAAGGTTGTGGTGAGGGGGAATGTGGCGCTTGTACGATCAATATGAATGGCAAAGCCGTCAACTCTTGTCTGATACTTGCAGTAGAAGCACAAGGTTCTGAACTGCTCACAGTGGAAGGTCTTTCTAAAGATGGCGAAATGTCCACACTTCAGAAGCAGTTTATCGAACATGACGCCCTTCAGTGCGGTTTTTGCACACCAGGCATGTTGATGTCGGCAAATGCGCTATTAATGCATAACCCAGACCCCACAGCTGAAGAAGTGAAAGAAGCCATCGCAGGTAACTTCTGCCGTTGTACTGGCTATTTTCCTATCGTCGACGCAATACTTGCGACGGCTAAACTGGAGAAGGAGGGTTCTAAAGATGAGTAATAATGAATTTAAGCATATAGGTAAACCTTATGACCGAAAAGAGGCTAAAGAGAAAGTCACAGGTCAAGCGCTTTATGTACACGATATGGAACTCCCGGGAATGCTCCATGCGAAATGCGTGCATTCGCCTCATGCCCATGCGAAAATCCTTTCAATTGACACTTCTGCAGCAGAAGCGTTACCAGGTGTAAAAGCAGTCGTAACAGGTAAAGATGCACCTTACCGCGTAGGCCTTTACATGATCGATAAAAATTTGATCGCAGTGGACAGAGTCAGATACCAAGGCGAAATAGTCGCTGCAGTTGCAGCGGAAGATGAAGTGACGGCAGAACTTGCAGTTACACTCATTAAAGTTGAGTATGAGCCGCTTCCGATCGTCCACGACGTAGATGAAGCACTCGAGGGGAACGTATTGGTTCACGATCAACTTCACACATACGAGTACATGGCTGGCGTATTTTTCCCACAAAAGGATACAAATATTGCAAGCTGGAATAGAACCTTAAAAGGGGATGTTAAAAAAGGCTTTGAAGAAGCGGATTTCATCATCGAAAACGAAATGTCCGTTCCTGCAGTGGGCCATGTCCCTATGGAAACGCACGTTACGATCGCTCAGGCCGATCCATTCACAAATAAAGTTAAAATCTGGTCTTCTGCTCAGTCGCCATTTGCCGTCAGAAACCTTTTGGCTAAATGTCTGGGTATCAACAAGAGCGACGTGCATGTCATCGTGCCTTATATAGGAGGCGGTTTCGGCGGAAAAGCAGGCATTCACCTT
>DMYC01000126.1 GCA_003482695.1 Clostridiales bacterium UBA8960 | reverse complement strand
CATGTTCACTTCTGGTGACCCTTTAAGCGTAATATAATCTCCTGTAAAAGTGCCTTCCATTTCAGGTTCGATTTGTTGTGGGTGAATCATATTGATTTTTACTTCGCCATCGACAAAACCTTGTCCAGTCATGTTGACGCCTGCTACGTTTCCAGCAGCTGCGAAGCCATGTGGTGACTTTCTATCCACTGTCGTTACGATCGGTGCCATTTGTGTTTCGATTTTCTCAACTGGCCAACCAATTGCATCGCCGATCATTCTTATCGATTCTGCGAATCCTACGTGACCTGCAAGTGATCCATCTGCAACACCACGATTGAATTCATCCACTGTTATGCCGACGCCTTGCTCTTCCATAACGGCATGTCCGAATGGCGATAAGCTGTTTACACGTTTCGCTTCAATAGCAGTCACATCAGTCATGCAGCCAGTCAAAACAACGACGAGTAAGTCCATGATAAGGCCAGGATTGATGCCAGTACCTAAAACAGTTACGCCATTCTCTTTGGCGATTCTATCGAGTTCAGCTGCCAGTTCCGGATTTTGAGCTTGTGGATAAGCCATTTCTTCAGCCGTTGAAATAACGTTTATCTTTTTCTCTAAAATGAGTTTAATTCTTGGAAATGCTTTTTCAGTAAACGAATCCGTAGCCGTTAAAACAACATCACATGATTTTTCGCTAATAACCGCATCGATATCAGCCGTCACGATCACTTCTGGACGGTCGCCTCTTGGGATGTCAAGAAGTTCAAAAATACTCTTACCAACACGCGCTGCATTTCTATCACATACGCCTACGATGTCGACGCCTTTTTTTGTCAAAAGCATTTTAGCCATACCGCTACCCATTGCGCCAAAACCCCAAATTGCTACTTTTACATTTTCATTTCTCATAGTGCACCTCCGAAAATTTGCCTTGTAGGCATATACCCTATATAATACGCAAAATGCGTGCCAAGGTTATCATTTATCAAAGTGAAACCCGGAACGCATTCTAAATACACGATGTATAAATATCCAAACATCATTTGACCAATATATCGCCAGAAAGTTATCTGAATTGTTCGACTACTCGCTAAAAAACGCAAAATCTTTTGCGGTATATGTGCAAAATATTTTGCATTTAGTAGCCATGTGCAAATTATTTTGCATGCATACCGCACCAATTTTACTGATTTTCTTGTTTTTTTATGCTATGATTAATAAAAAAATATTGGAGATGACCATGACGCATAAATATACCGACACAAAAATCTTCTTTTTAATGATTTTAGCGACTTTTTTCTGGGCTGGCGCTTTTATCGCTGCCAAACTTGGCGTCTATGAACTTAGCCCCATTATCCTGACATTCCTAAGAATGGGCATTGCCGCTGTTATCATTTTTCCATACATGATGCTTCAGCTCAAAGGCTCTTGGAAACTGAAAAAAGTGGAATTTTCATATATTCTTGCAACTGCGATCATAGGCATGATCGGGTATCACATGTTTTTTTTCACAGCATTAAAGTATACCACCGCTTCAAAAGCGTCCATGATCAACGCTTCGAACCCGCTGATGACCGCCGTTCTTGCAGGTGTTTTTGCAAATGAAAAACTGACGCCTAAGAAAATCGGAATGTTAATGCTTGCGCTATTCGGCGTCACATATATCATTATGGCCGGTAACATCCAAACGCTTTTGCAAATGCAATTTAATAAAGGAGACCTCATCATGCTTTGTGGGACGCTTATGTGGGCAATTTATGGAATCATCGTAAAAAAGGCGGTGAAATTCATCACCCCCCTTAAGCTGACCACATATACGTTTCTCACAAGTGCCCTACTGACGATGCCCTTTGCCCTATATGATTTCATAAAAACAGACGCACTATCTGTTGGACTAAACCCTTATTTAGCTGTAATTTACATGGCGATTTTCCCCACGGTCCTCGGTTATTCCATCCAACAGTTGGCCATTTCACAAATCGGACCGTCAAAAGCTTCACTGTTCATTAACTTGGTACCCATTATTTCCACTGTGTTTGCGGTTCTGTTCCTAAATGAAACGATTGCTCTTTATCACGTGATTGGCGCATCACTTATCATAATCGCCGTCATCGTTTATAACCTTGATGGTTATAAGGCTAAGTTGAGTGTTTCTAATACAGATTCTAATTTATAAGCGCTCTGACCCGCTTTTTTAACTTCTTTCTTTATACTGGCAAGTGTTTCGGTGAGGGACTCCACTGAGCTATATTCACCTAAATCTCCGAAAATACCAGCGATTGATAACGACGTCAAAGACAGGCTTCGCATCACGCCAAATCTGTCTTCTGACTTTATAATACCACTTTCCAAATGATCTCGATTAAAAAAGAGGTCTTTTTCTTTTTCAAAATGTGCGATAATCGTTCTGCATATTTTATGATAGCCAACTATGTCACCTGTTAACAACATGATAAAATCATCACCGCCGACATGTCCAATGAAACTTGAATATGGATACGCTTTCTTTACCGTTTCAATTAACATATCCGCCAAATAGCGAATCATATAGTCGCCTTTTTCAAACCCATAGATGTCGTTGTACACCTTGAACTCATTGATGTCC
>DMYC01000055.1 GCA_003482695.1 Clostridiales bacterium UBA8960 | reverse complement strand
TCTCTCATGTTCTGAGCGATGTTCTCCGCTGCATAGCTGGATAACACGCCTTTTAAGAAAAGAAAAATACCTCTTATAAAATTAATCGCTACGATGATCCATACGACGTTAATCAAACTGCTGCCAAACATGTCCGTCAAGAACCCGAGATTGCCTGCAGATAATCCGCCTATAACCGTGTCCACAGCATACTTTATTAAAATAGGTGTAGCGAGTTGCATAGCCGTTGCGATGATGATTGAAATGATAGCGAATAAAAATGCGGCTCGATACCCCTTCAAATACTTGAATATGTTCTTCATTGTTGCCAGACCTCCCTTTTTTCATAACTGTCTGTGTCTTTCCTACAAACAAAAAAACCACGCAAGCGTGGTTTCATTCAGAAAGTTGGACGTATAGGACAAAAACCTATTACTCCTGAAATTCATATAAAAAACCACAGACATTTAGCCTGTGGTTAGATGATACATCGTCTTAACTATGCATTCATACTTCCGCAGGCTATAAACTTATTAAATTCACAAATAGACGCACTTGTAGCGTTGTTGCTATCAATAGCTGTCATTGCATTGCCTGTAAAACCAAAACGTAAACTCATCATGTTTATAACCTCCTTCTTAAAATTTGCGAAATTTCGCCTATCGAATTTCACTCTAAAAATAGAATATATTAATTTATTTATACGTGCAACTCTTTTTTTGTTTTGTCATATTTTTGTAATACTAACGTTGCCCATATTTGTTCAAATAATAGTCACGCATGATGTTGCAATCCTCGTCACTGAGTTCGACCGTACCGCCAATATTCGCAGCAAGCAGCGTTGCCTGAGCCGATTTTTCGCATATAAACGCGATTTTCATCGTTTCCTTTAGATCGACACCTGCAGCCAATAGTCCGTGATTCGCCATGATTACCGCCTGTCTGTCTTTTAAGGCAGTGACGACCACTTCTCCTAAATCTTTAGATCCTGGAAGTTTATATTCTGAAACGCGCACATTGCCGCCGACGATTTGGACCAAATCCTCACATGATGCGGGAATCGGTTTTCTAGCAATCGCCATAGCCGTGCAATGAACAGAATGCGTATGTACGATCGCATTCACATCTGGTCGATTCTTATATATTTCTAGATGAAGGGGCAACTCACTTGACGGCTTCATATTGCCATCGATGATGTTGCCTTCCATGTCGACGATCGGGATGTTCTCTGGAATCAACTTTTTATACTCCACACCCGTTGGCGTTATCGCAGCAAGCGCTTCGCCCTTTATTCTGACACTGATATTCCCCCACGTTCCGATTACGAGCTCAGATTCAAGAATCGTTAGGCAGGCATCGATGATTTCTTTTCTGGCTATTTGATGCTTAAGTGACATTGTTTCCTCCTATACGACGATCAAAGAATGATCGCATTTACACGTTTTCTCTTTACTCTGTGTTTTTAAAATCGACACAAAAATATTCGTCAGCATCAACTTGTTTTTTAAGACCGATTCATTGATCTGATGTCCTTCTATATGATCGCCTTGAATACCTGTGCACCAGTTCGTTATGATGCCCACAGCCGAATAACAAAGGCCAAGCTCTTTAGCAAGAACGCTTTCAGGACAGTTGGTCATTCCTACAACATCGCCACCGATATGCTTAAACATTCTGATTTCTGCCGCCGTCTCAAATCTTGGACCCTCTGTGCACACGTACACCGCTTCCCCTTTATAATCAACAGATGTGCTCATCACAGCTTCAACAAACCGTTTCCTTAGCACAGCACAATAAGGGTCTGTCATCTCAACATGTGCAACTTTATCCAAATCGCCTTCGAAAAAAGTTTGAATGCGATGCTTCGTGAAATCGATAAAATCATTTATAAGGACGACATCACCAGGTGTGAATGACGCATTCATGGATCCAACTGCACATGTCGCATAGACTTCGTCCACGTCTAGCATTTTTAGTGCCATCATATTGGCTCGATAGTTTATTTTATGAGGGGGCACATTATGACTTTTGCCGTGACGCGCCAAGAACACGATTTCTGTGCCTTCCACATTCACAAGGTCATAGCTGACTTCGCCAAATGCAGTCAAAATCGTCTTTGCTTCAGCCTGATCAAATGCATCGTATATGCCTGTGCCGCCTATGATCGCTTTTCTCATATCAAAGTCCCCTTAACATAGGAATATTCTTATCAAAAGGTGGATACACAATTCCTTTTTCAGTGATAATCGCGGAGATGTTGTCATTTGGCGTCACATCAAAAGCGGGATTATAAACGTGCATCCCCTCTGGTGCAACTCGAACACCATTAATATGAGTCACTTCTTCACTATCTCGCTCCTCAATCTCGATTTCTGCACCCGATGCCATGTCAAAGTCAATCGTCGTCGTCGGTGCAGCGATGTAAAAAGGTACCCCGTAAACTTTCGCAAGTGCAGAGAGCATGAATGTGCCGATTTTGTTCGCCGTATCGCCGTTGCTGGCTATTCTGTCCGCTCCTACGATAATCTTATCTATTTTCCCATCACGCAAAAGCGTCGCAGCCACACTGTCCGATATTAAAGTCGACGGAATGCCCTCTTCCATGAGTTCCCACGCCGTTAATTTCGCCCCTTGCAACCTTGGTCGCGTTTCATCGGCAAATACTTTAATGTTCTTTCCAGAAAAATGCGCTTCGCGAATAACGCCGAGTGCCGTGCCATATGCCACAGTGGCAAGTGCACCTGTATTACAATGTGTGAGAATCGTATCGCCTTCACCAATCAACGTATTCCCATACTCAGCCATCCT
>DMYC01000061.1 GCA_003482695.1 Clostridiales bacterium UBA8960 | reverse complement strand
TCAACTATAAATTATATCATTTTTTGAGTTAAGTACAATGTTTTTACAAAAATATAACTTATCCATGGACAATACGTTTTCCGCGCCACTTCCCACTTCGAAGTCGTCCAACCATCAGAGCACCTCTCAACAGTTCATCTGCTGCCATCGCGATCCATATGCCAATAAGCCCAAACCCCATTACGACGCCTAAAACATAAGCGCCCAATGTGCTCACTAGCCACATTGATACGATGCCGATGCCCACAGGAAAGTTGACATCTCCAGCTGCTTTCAAAGATGAAATGATGACGAGATTTGCCACGCGACCGATTTCAACAAAAATATCAATTACGAGGATCGCTGCACCTAGTTTAATGATTTCAGGGTTATCAGTAAAGATTCGAATGAGTTGAAACCTTAAAAGAATAAAAGTAATCGAAACGGCGATGGTAATCAACAGCGATTTCTTGAAAGCGCCAAGTGTGATTCGGTAGGCATCATCATATTTCCCCGCGCCCACAAGATGCCCTGTTATGATTTGATTTGCTTGTGCAATCGCAAGTGAGCTGAGGTATGTGAACATGACGATGATTTGTACATATATCTTAGTCGTGACGGTCATCGTTCCCATCATATTGATAAATGAAAAAATAACCATTTGCGAAAACTGATATGAAATTGGTTCACCAGCAGATGGTAGACCCAGTTTCAAGTACTTCGTGAACAACTGTTTTGGAAAAGGTTTTAAGTGTTTCAATTTCACAGAAAGGTTCATCTGTTTCACGAGCACAATCACCATAATCGTCATCGATAGCCCTCTACTTAGAACAGTGGAAATCGCAACACCTTTAACGCCTAGAACAGGCAATCCAAATGGACCAAAGAGGAAAATGTAATTGCCAATTATATTGACGACATTCATTAGCACAGCGAGATACATTGACAGTTTCGTCACCCCGTGGCTTTTCAGTATCACTGAGGACAACGTGAAGAAAGCTGGGACAAACAAAAAAGCGAGTGTTGTATTTAAATAGGCTTTAACATCAACATAGAGTTCTGTTGGCAAATTGATTCTAATAAAAAAGGTATTCTGAAATACAATTAGGAATCCTGCGATCATAAATGCCAAAATGAGATTAAGTCCATATCCTAAAGTGTACACTTGATTGAGTTCTGTTTTTTTTGATGCGCCTAAAAATTGCGCGACCATTATACCTGTCGCAGCTGAGGTTATGTTGAAGAGAATCAGTAGTGAATTCAATATTTGGTTTGCATTACCCACTGCGGCTACCGCTGTATCTGAGTATTTACTCAGCATAATGGTGTCCACATTACCCATGATCATGAATAATAGCAGTTCGATAAACAGGGGGCCTGCCAGTTTTATTGGATTTGTCGTTTCGTCTAGCCGTTGCATTTATTCCTCATTTCACTTGTGATTCAAACAAAAGGTCATGGAAAAAAGAGAACCCTTGTAGACGAGTTCTCTTATAGAAAGATTTACCTGAGTTGCGCACCTATTTCCGTTTCCAACACTTTGAGAATCTTTCCGAATATTTTGTTGACCTCATCATCAACAAGCGTTCGGTCATCAGCCCTAAAGATTAGCGCATAAGCCACTGACTTGTAACCTTCTTCAATTTGCTTGCCTTTATACATATCAAACATCTTGACACTTTCAAGCAATGGACCAGCCGTTTCTTTGACTATATTCTCGATTTGCATCGAGGTTATCTCATCTTTGACAAGAATCGCTATGTCACGCTCAATTGCTGGATATTTTGGTATCGCTTTATACTTTTTATTTTCATTTGCGATCTGAATGAGAATATTATAGCCCAAATCGGCAACATAAGCACGCTCGTTTAAGTCAAAGTTCTCTAAAACAATCGGATGCACTTCGCCGATTGTACCTAAAACATGGCCATTCCAGTTCAAAGTTGCACATCTTCCCTTATGGTAAGTCGGATGGTTCAACTCTTTTTCAAAGTAGTAGTTTTCAATACCCAAACCATCGATCACGTTTTCAACAATCCCTTTTAATGTGAAAAAGTCTTCATGCTCGCCGATGATGCCGATTGCAAGATTCTCTTTTTCAACTGGCAATGATACGACAGGTACTTCCTTTGGCATAAAAATGCTGCCGATTTCAAAGAGCCTGACGTTCTTGTTTTTTCGATTGCTGTTTCTAGCTAAGACTTCGAGTATGTTTGGTACCAATGAGGTACGCATCACACTGAACTCTTCACCTAAAGGATTGATCAGTTCAACTTGATTTCTAAGCATACTCATTTCAGGCAAATTGATTTTATCCAAATCCTTTTTTGAAACAAAAGAGTAAGACAGAATTTCGTCGACGCCGTTTGTCAATAGTTCAAGTTTCACTTTGTCTTTAATCATCTGACCATTTGTTTTTGCGCCCCACACATCGAGTCTTGGGAGCGTCATTCCGATTTTGTCATAGCCATAAATTCTCGCCACTTCTTCAACGAGGTCGATTTCCTTCGTAAGATCAAGTCTGTGATTTGGGATCAATGCAAATACCCCATTGTCTTCGATCGTCTTAATTTCCAACTTTTCTAAAATCAACTCGATTTCTGATTGTGTTAACTTCGTACCGATGACGCGATTGAGTCCAGTGGCTGTATAAGGAATTTTAACCGTTTTCTGTCCATTTGGAAACACATCGATCACACCAGGTACAACTTCACCAGCTTTTAACGCTTCAATCAAATAGCATACGCGATTTGCGACATCAATAGGCAGCGCTGTGCTTACGCCTTTTTCAAATCTAGAGGATGCCTCTGAACGAAGTCCAAGTACTTTTGATGTTTTTCTAATGCTTGATTTATCAAAGCTGGCAACTTCGATCAGCACTTCTTTTGTGCCTTCGTGAATTTCGGTGTTGGCACCACCCATGACGCCTGCGATTCCTACAGAACGTTTCCCGTCCGTAATCATAAGCATATCTGATGACATTGCTCTTTCCTTGCCGTCTAGGGTTTCAAACATTTCACCTTGAGCAGCGTGCTTGACCACGATTTTACCATCTGTCAGTGCACCGAGATCAAACGCGTGAATAGGTTGCCCATACTCCAACATGACAT
>DMYC01000106.1 GCA_003482695.1 Clostridiales bacterium UBA8960 | reverse complement strand
GGTTATCTTTTGATCCATATGTTAGGACCGCATTAATCGTCTTTGGATTGGGCTCTGGTTTCATATTGATGCTTCTCGACAGTTATAGACATTTTCATCGGTAAAATCAGAAAAGAGGCAAGTATGGCGAACAAAAGAAAATGGGTTTCAACAGTATTGATTTTGTTAGGTATTGGGATAGCATCATACCCTCTTATAAGCCGTGCTTATGCAGACTACTGGCAGGATAAATTGCTGCAGGATTTTGAAGCGGACTTATCGCTTGAAGTTGAAGCGCCACAGTTGGTTGAGTCCGATTACCTTGCACTGCAAGTCATCTATGAAAATGAGGACAATCGAGCTGAAAGTGGTGAACCTGTATCCGAGTACGAAACTGACCCTGAAGAACCTTCTGCTATTGTAACCACTGAAAGTTCGACAACAAGCAAGCCAAGTACATCCAGTCAAGCAGGCGTTATAGGCAAAATCAAAATTTCTAAGATCGATTTAGTGATGCCGATCCTTTTAGGTGCTAGCGAAAAAAACTTGAATAGAGGTGCTGCGGTCATCTCGGGCACATCTGGATTCGGAGAAATTGGAAATGTTGGCGTAGCTGCGCATAGAGGTCGATCGTATGGTCTTTTTTTCAATCGACTTGATGAACTTGAAAACGGTGACATTATCGAAGTAACCGCGAACAACAAGATTTATAAATACACCGTCTATAAAATTCACATCGTCGAACCGACCGATATGTCTGTTTTGTATCGAAATAAGAAAGACAAAGTTTTGACATTGGTGACATGTGACCCTATTGTAAATCCAACGCATAGGCTTATTGTGCATGCTGTTCAGAATCCATAGTTCACATAATGCACATTTTTTTGTAACATACTGTTAATGTTATTTGTTGACATAATGTGGTATACTAAGAACATAACAAACAGGAAACTGTGAGGAGACGATCTTTTCACGATAATAGCAAACCACCGGAAACGATGGGACGCAAAGCTATAGGGCCTTTCGAAAGAATGGCAGCCTAGCCGCCGAATGAGAAGTTTTTCTATTTTTTGAAAACTTAATATTCGTGAAATTACAATCCTCTTCAACGATAATAGCAAACCACCGGAAACGATGGGACGCAAAGCCATAGGGCCTTTCGAAAGAATGGCAGCCGTGCTACCGAAGGGAGAGTTTCAAATGAAAAAAATGATGGGTTCTTTACTGTTGGCATTCGTAATATTAGCATCTTCGATAACATCGTTTGCATCTACATCCAACTTCACGTCCGATTTGACTATGGGTGTTGTTGGTGTTCAATTTACAGAAGCAATGTCGACAAAAATACTGCTTCTTGTCGAGAAAGATGGCCAAAGATACACATACCCAATCGTCGATCAAGATGTCAATCAATTTCCTTTACAAATGGGTAATGGAAAATACACCGTTAGATTGATGCAAAATGTAACGGGAACAAGTTATAGAGAGTTATCAAGAACAACTGTAGATTTAAAACTTACAGACTCGAATAAAGTGTTCTTAAATTCAATTCAAGATATCGAATGGCACTCAAGTCAAGCGGCTATCGTAAAAGCAGCGGAGTTGACTAAAGGATTGAAAACAGATACTCAAAAAATAAGTGCGATTTACAATTATATTACTAAGAACTATAAATATGATTATGATAAAGCGAAGACTGTACAGTCGGGATATTTTCCAAATGTAGAAGCGACGTTTACAAGTAAGACAGGCATTTGCTATGACTACTCTGCACTATTGGCAGCGATGGCAAGAAGTGTTGGCATCCCAACTAAACTTGTTAAAGGGTATGCAACGACCACAAAAGATGTCTATCATGCATGGAATGAAGTATTGATCGATGGACAGTGGAGAGTGATCGATGCGACCGTTGATGCGCCTATGGTTCAAGCAAATAGAAGAGTAACGATGTTTAAATCAGCAGCAGATTATAGAACAGAACGTATTTATTAATGCGATGTTGTTAGGGTTACCTTAAGTATGACTAAGGTAACCTTTTTTTATTGGACATTAATTTTTTGTCTTTTTTCAAGTTTTTGTATCTTTTATATGCGAAATGATATAAACTTAGTAAGTTGAAATTTTGTTTAGTTTTTTTAGGAGAGTATAAATGTCAAATGTCAAAGGCATCATCAATATTGCTGTAATCGCACACGTTGACGCGGGAAAATCAACACTGGTTGACGCGTTTTTAAGCCAAAACAACGTATTTAGAGAAAATGAAGTCGTTCCTGATTGTGTAATGGACAGCAATGACTTAGAACGTGAGCGCGGCATTACGATCTATTCGAAGAATTGTTCAATCATGTATAAAGATTATAAAATAAATATCGTAGATACGCCTGGTCATGCTGACTTCTCTTCGGAAGTGGAACGCATCATGAAGACAGTGGATACGGTTATTCTGCTCGTCGATTCAAGTGAAGGCCCTATGCCTCAAACGCGTTTCGTACTTAAGAAGTCGCTGGAGCGTGGTTTGAGTACTATTCTGTTCATCAATAAAATCGACAAAAAAGATCAGCGTGCTGAAGAAGTCGTCGATTTGACGTTTGATTTGTTTGTTGAACTCAATGCAAACGATGAACAACTGGAGTTTCCAATTGTTTATGGTGTCGCAAAAGAGGGTGTCGCTAAAATGTCTATGGACGAAGAAAGCGACAACTTATCACCATTATTTGAGACGATATTAAGTCACGTCGAGCCATACTCTGAATCAATAGAAGCACCACTTCAAATGCAAATTTCTTCACTGGACTATGACGATTATGTTGGAAGATTAGGAATTGGTCGAGTTGTACGTGGAAAAATCAAACAGGGCGAACAAGTTGCCGTCAGCAAAAGAGATGGCACGACTGCCAAGGCAAAAGTAACGAAACTTTACGTATATCAAGGTCTTGCAAAAGTAGAAGTGCAAGAAGCGTTCGCAGGCGACATGGTCGTTATCGCAGGAATCGATGAAATTTCGATCGGTGAAACGATTTGTCAACCGGATCACGTTGAGCCTATGCCGATGATCGTTATTGAAGAACCTACACTTTCCATGAACTTCTTGATCAACGATTCACCATTTTGTGGGCGTAGCGGAAAATTCGTCACAAACAGACATTTGAAAAACCGTTTAGATAAAGAACTTGAAGTCAATGTCGGTTTGAAGGTGGATGCACTTGATACGGTTCAAGATGGTTATAGAGTATCAGGTAGAGGTGAATTGCATTTATCCATTCTGCTTGAAAACATGAGAAGAGAAGGATATGAAATATCTGTATCAAAACCTCAAGTGTTGATGAAACTCATCGATGGACAGCGATATGAGCCTGTAGAGCGCGTTATTACCATTGTACCAGATGAGTACTCTGGAACGGTCATCTCTGAACTGAGCGTCCGTAAGGGCCTTATGGAGACCATGCACACTGAGGATGGGTATACACGCGTTGAGTTCGTCGTGCCAACGAGAGGTTTGCTGGGATATAGGAGTGAATTTGTCAACGTGACACGTGGCGAAGGCGTATTGATTCGATCGTTTTACGAGTTCCAACCTTATAAAGGCGAAATACCAAAACGAAGCAATGGCGTTCTCATTTCGCAACAAGGTGGTGTTGCCATGGCTTACTCTTTGTTCAATCTATCTGAGCGTGCTACGATGATGATCGATGCTGGCACAGAGGTTTACGAGGGTATGATTATCGGTATAAATTCAAGGAGAGATGACATGGTCGTCAACCCTACAAAAAATAAGAAATTGACGAATACACGTGCGTCTGGTTCTGATGATGCAATCAAGTTATTACCGCCAAAAATTTTCAATATGGAAGAAGCATTGACTTTTATTGAAGACGACGAGTTGCTGGAAATCACACCTGATGCACTTAGAATGAGAAAACGTGTTCTAAATGAAACGGATCGTGCGAGACAAAAGAGCCGTTTGAACAAAGAATTAGAAGCGCAATAGTATATATAAAACTTAACCGCACAGAGATGTGCGGTTTTTTTTACGTTCGGGATTGACAAAATATTCCATATGGAATAAAATGGTAAAAAGATTCAAAAGGAGGTTGCCAAATGTTTTCAACTGAACTATCGGTTATAGTCCCATTGATACTCATCATTCTTTTGATGTTCATGTTTTTATGTTATTTCATCGCGCATCTTGATTGGTTTGAGCTGCAAGTGAGCTCGGTTTTTGCGCATGCTGTGCTTAAAATAGAGGACGAATCAGCCCCAAACGGAGAGCAAGATATGACGCCATTCTCGATTGATACTGATGCGTTTAAGCATAGCTACACATTGAGTAAAACATTCAATTTTGCAAATCCTTTTAGGAGGTTGCGCTGGAATGACGCTTTCTCATTTGAGTCAAAGCAATTGTTCAGCAAAATAAGGAGAGAGTGGCTGTTGTTTGCAGATCTTATATATGAAGGCGGAGTGGGGTACTTTGATGATTACCGGTGATAAATGTGAGCAAGGCATCATCTCGATTTTTTTTGTCTTAATCATGCCTGTCATTCTGATCAGTACAATTGGCTTATATATGGTCTTTTTCAATATTCAAGAAAACCATTCCATAGAAAAAGTGGTTTACGCAACAAGCGAAACGTATCTGTCTAAGATCAACAGTTATTTATTTCGTGAGTTCGGCATGACTGCGACGCTTGATGAAGGCACACTTGATCAAATGGTGCGCTATTATTTGACTGAGAATAGTCTTATAAAGAAATCCGATGAAATCGAAATGACACTTGAATATCAAGTGTTGAGCAAGCCTGAGCACTTTCTGGCGATTGTCATGCAAAGTGCAGCCGTTAGCGTTGCCAGAGAAGCCGTCGATTATGGCGTCTCTTTACTGGAAATGCAGACTGAGCTCAATCAAGTGAGACAGGTCATGTCGAAGATATCAAGCGCAGAAATAGCGCTTTCTCAAATTGCTGAACAATATGAATTAGAGGCGTTGCTGATGGCGCTTTATGAAACAGAATTGCCCGAGTCAGCTTTTAGGTTGATTGGAGATGCTCGAATAAAACTTAATGAAAATAATCATGAGTTCGATTTGAAAGTCGCTGGCTTATTTACTTTAGCTGAGTCACTGAAGGCATTCACAAAGGGAATAACCTCGGATGCGATTGATCAAAAAATACTGGATTGGCATCATGCAAAAAATGCATTTGACGATAAGATAAATTTGACATTTACGGTGCTTGAAAGGCTGGAGGGGCTTTATAAGGCGTATGAAGAAATCAATCGAGATGAAGTAAAACTCGAACTTCTGAGTATCATAGGAGAGTACTCGCAAGAAAAGCCATCCATCCTTGAACAACTTAAGCGAAGTTTGTTTGAGCTGGAGCGGTCGTTTTCAGGTGTGAAAACTGGGGATGGCGTCCTTGAGTTTGATAAATCAGGAAGAATCTCAGGCAAGTCGGAAGAAGAAATTCAAATGAATCTTATCGATAAAGTCATCATGAACGAGTATTTTCTTATGGTGTTCAGCAGTTATGATGAGAACTGCCCTAGGCGTGTATCGTTAAATGGTAGGGTGGATGAAAAAAGAAAAATACTCGGAGAAGTGGAGTATCTTATATCGGGTGAAGTGGATGAAGTGCAGAGTTTGGGGAAAATAAAAATGAGCATATTTGGTTTGTGGTGGGTGTCGAATTTTGTGTCGCTTCTCTCAGACCAAAACAAGCAGGTACAACTGACTGAGGCGACAGTCATGATGCCTTATCCATGGCGGATGGTGGCATATACCACGATAGCAACGTTGTGGTGCAGTGCGGAAAGTTATGTTGAAATCAATAGACTCCTGAAAGGTGAAGGCGTTGAACTTGTGAAAAGCGGCAATAATTGGCATGTAGATTTGCATAGGTTGTTGAGCCATCAATTTAGTCAAATTTTGGGCAGTCAGGTTGGAGTCGATATAGAAAACCAATCTTTCAGCAAGATTTATTATCAAGATTATCTTAGGCTTCTTCTTCTCATGCAATCAGAGTTCAAAACGCTGGTCAGAGCGATGGATTTGGTCAATCTGGAACTATACATCATGTCAAATGGTGCTTATGGACTTGATCGATTTTCAATTGGACATGAAATGGACATAGAACTTGTTAGCGGTAAAAAGTTCAAACTCAAGAATGGATATGTATATGATTAAGAGCTGGAAACGGGACAAAGGGAGTGTCGCGATAGAAGCACTAATCAGTACATCCATTTCAATTATTTTGTGCGTGGTCATGTTAGGGACGTTGTTAAGCATCTTTGTTGATGAACGCCTAGAGTGGAGCCTTCTTCAAACCAGAGAGGATATGCGTTTGTATGCCATGCCTTTTATGGGACATGATCGGTTTGTTCAAAAGGAAATCAATGCTGGCATTTTAGAAAGCATCATAAATCATACATTCGATAAGCAATTGATGCGATATGACTTAAGCAGGCTCGTTCGAGTGAGCGAAAATACGGTGTTGAAGTTTGGTCCATTTGCTCATGCGGAATATCATTTATCATACGGTTACACCTTTCCAACGGTGTTTTCGAACAGGCAGTTTATCCTGCCAATATCTGCGGCAATTGTCGCGGATGGTATTGATTTTAATGAAGCAATCGTTTATATAAGCACATATGGTGAAAAATTTCATAAGGGAGATTGCTTTCATCTGCGAAAAAGCAAGTTTGCCATTGAGATTGGCTTAGCTAAAGAAAAAGGGTATGACCCATGTAAGAATTGTCATCATGACGATCCGACCAAAGAGTGACTGGAGGTGTCAAACAATGATTGAATTGCAGGCTTTTACATTATCACACAAAAGGAGTGATCAAATCAGCATATTGAGAAACCGTAAGAATGGATTGGAAATTCTGTGTAAAAAAACGGATCTAAAGAAAGGCTTTGATGAAATCGCGATCTATCAGAAACTAAATGGACTTCCGTGCAACAGTATACCAAAATTGTATGATTATGAGGTTGTTCAAACCAGTGTGATGCTATATATGACATACATAGGTGGTCATACATTGGATGAAATAGCGAAGCAACCTGTTTTAAAAGAGGGGTTTGTATCGCGCGTGGATCAAATCTTTGAAAATGCCATTAACGTGATTCGCTCAATTCATAATGCAGGAATATTGCATCGAGACATCAAACCAGAAAACATCATCATCGACCGGGACTATCGATTTTTCTTAATTGATTTCAGTGTTGCAACTTTGAAAAGTAAAGTAATGCACACTGTCGGTACATCCGTTTATTTAGCGCCTGAAGCTGTTTTTAGGCCGTCTGAGGTTGATGAGGCATCCGATTATTACAGTCTTGCCATGTCTTTTTTGCGCATACTTGATGAGGATTTGACAAGCGTCTCCCAAGACGTTTTGGAACGCATCCTTCAAATGTGCGCCGTTCAGAAAAAAAATCGAAAAATTTATGATTGATTTTAAAAAAAAACTTGCAAAAATAATAACGAGTAAGTATAATTGGATTATAGGATGTTTGTATACAAAAATGCAATCGAACAGGAGGCGCTCATGAAAGACGTTATTAAGGGTAACCAATTTGAAGTTAAGTTTTGCAAAAGATGCGGTGATGAGAAGAAAGTCAATAAATTCAGCTTATGTAAAACGTGTGAGACAGAAGTCGATTATGAGTATTCTGTTATGTACGAAACCAAAACTAAAGAGTAATTTTTTAAAGATGGGTCTCTGATCCATCTTTTTTCTTTCATTTACAGAAAAGACATACAAAATTTATATAATTATGAATATTAATATGTTAGAATATAGCTGATAGTACCGCAAGGACTATACAAAATATGTTTAACGGAACTTAAAATAAAAAACGAACGGCTCTGAGCTTTTGCCCGAGACTGAAAGATAAGTATACAGTAGATGTAGCTCTTTTTGTCTTGTACAAAAGGGGCTTTTGTGTTTTTTTGAAAGGTGGCAAATGTGAGAGTGGGGTTTATAGGTGCAGGGAAAGTAGGCCAATCTTTTGCTTGGTACTTAAAGCATCAAGGCGTTGATATTTCTGGATTTTATAGTAGGCGTATGGAATCGTCCAGTGCCATAGCCAGCGCACTAAACTGTAAAGCTTTTGAAACCATCGGCGCACTTGTGGAACAATCCGATATGGTGGGCATCACAGTCAATGACGATCAAATAAATGTTGTGGTTGATTCGCTAATAAATTTGGGGTTAGATTTGAAGACAAAGTTTTTCTTCCATATGAGCGGTGTTCATAACAGCGAGTCATTAAAATTGCTCAGTGAACGTGTTTTCACACTTCACCCATTAAAAGCGTTTCCAAAAATCGAGACATCCAGTGCGCACTTTCAGAACATATATTTCAGTCTGGAAAATGCGGATGCGTTTATTCTAAAATGGACAACTGACATTGGTCTTAAAACTTTTGAGATTCAATCCGACAAGAAAGTGAAGTATCACGCAGCAGCTGCAATACTGTCCAACTACATGGTATCCATCATCGACTTTGGTTTACACCAATTGGATGATGTCGGTTTGGAGCGGCGTTTTGCACTTGAAGCGATGTGGCCACTTATTGAAGATACATTGACGAACATAAAAAAATTAGGGCCAAAGCAGGCTCTTACAGGACCAATTGCAAGAGGTGATATTGAAACAATCAAGATGCATTTGTCGTGTTTGGATGCAGAGTCCCGTGAACTATATAAATCACTTGGAAAATATACATTAACATTGGTTGATTTGGATGTGTCCACAAATTTGGCTATCCAATCGCTGTTTGAGGAGGAATGGAAATGAGCAAAATCACGACGGCAACATTCATGGAAAAAAAACGGTCCAATGATAAAATTACAGTTTTGACAGCTTATGATTTTTCGATGGCCAAGCTACTTGACGATGCAGGCGTCGAGTGTCTTCTTGTTGGTGATTCTTTGGGTATGACCATACTTGGGTATGAAGATACATTGTCCGTCACGATGGAAGATATGATTCATCACACGAAAGCGGTTAAAAGAGGTGTTAAAAATGCACTGGTCGTCGCAGATATGCCTTTTTTATCTTATCACATCAGCGATGAGGAAGCGGTAAGAAATGCCGGAAGGTTAGTAAAAGAAGCTGGTGCGCACGCGGTAAAGCTTGAAGGTGGATTCGCAGTTAGGACGAAAATCGAAGCAATATTGGCAGCACAAATACCCGTGATGGGACATATCGGATTAACGCCTCAATCTGTGAACCTGTTTGGCGGCTTTAAAGTCCAAGGAAAATCGGAAGCTCAAGCCAAAAAGTTGATAGAGGAAGCAAAAATGCTTGAAGAAATCGGGTGCTTCTCAATCGTTTTAGAATGTGTCCCTGAAAAATTGGCAAGACTTATTTCAGAACAAATTCAAATTCCAACGATTGGTATAGGTGCTGGTGTCGGTTGCGACGGTCAGGTCCTTGTCATACAAGACATGCTTGGCATGTATACTGAAATGACACCGAAATTTGTGAAGCAATATGCCAATCTGAAAATGGATATAAGCAGCGCCGCTAAATCATATTGCGAAGAGGTTAAATCAGGCGCGTTTCCAGAATTAAAACACACATTTAAAATGGATGATGAGATAATAAAAAAACTATACTGAGGAGTTTTGATATGAAAACCGTAAATACAGTTGCCGAAGCAAGAGCGGCAATAAAAGCGCAAAGAGCGCTTGGAAAGACGATTGGCTTTGTACCGACGATGGGTTTTTTACATGTTGGTCATTTATCGCTTATGGAAGCCGCAAAGGAAAGAACGGATTTTGTCGTTGTGAGTATTTTTGTCAACCCGACTCAGTTTGGTCCAAATGAAGACTTGGCGTCCTATCCGAGAGACCTTAATCGCGATCAAAAAATGTGTGAATCTGTAGGCGTCGATTTAATCTTCGCGCCAAGCGTTGAAGAGATGTATCCCGCCGGATATTCAACTTATGTTGATTGCGAAGGCGACATAACCGCACAACTTTGTGGGGCTTCAAGACCAACGCACTTTAAAGGCGTGACATCAGTTGTTGCCAAGCTGTTCAATATCGTTGCGCCGGATGTGGCTTTTTTCGGCCAAAAGGACGCTCAACAGGTTGCTGTAATTGAGAAAATGGTAAGAGACATGAATTTTAATTTGGAAATTGTACCATGTCCAATCGTTCGAGAGGCAGATGGCCTAGCGATGAGCTCAAGAAACACCTATTTAAATGAAGTTGAGCGAAAAGAAGCACTAGTATTAAGTCAAGCGCTCAACCTCGCAAAAGAAAAAATCGATCAAGGCGAACGCTCTACATCTGTCTTGATAGAAATGATGACCGAAAAAATCAATCAAAGCCCAGTCTCGACGATTGATTATGTATCGATTGTGGATTCAAGTACGCTTGCGCCAATAGAAACACTCAACGATGATTTCTTAGTGGCTTTAGCTGTAAAAATTGGTAAAACACGATTGATTGATAATTTTAGACAGCGTAGCTGATCATTTATAGGAGGGAAACATGTTGTTGACAATGTTTAAAAGTAAAATTCACAGGGCGGTCGTGACGGAGGCGAATCTCAACTATGTTGGCAGCATCACCATCGATGAAGATCTGCTAGACGCTGCATCGATATTACCTGGTGAGAAAGTGCAAATCGTAAACAACAATAACGGTGCAAGATTGGAAACCTATACAATTCCCGGTGAAAGAGGAAGCGGTGTCGTCTGTTTAAACGGTGCGGCTGCACGATTGGTTCAACCTGGTGATGTCGTCATTATTATGGCATATTGCTTAATCGACGCTGAAGAAGCAAGGTCGTTTAAACCGAGTGTTGTCATATTGGATGATCAAAACAGAATCGTTGAAACGAGTTATGAAGAAAAACATGGCGAGATCAAGTAGTTTGTGTTAAAATATTAAAGGTCAAATATTAAGTTGTTTTGGAGATAAAAATGATATTGAACGCGCTAAGTGAAATATATGCTCAAAATCAGGTGCTGGTCAGGGAAGCCATGTCTAGACACACCTCATTTAAAATCGGTGGTGAAGCTAAAATATTGGTGATCCCAGAAACAATCGAGCAAATCGCCAAAACAATCGAGTTATGTAAGCGTTATAACGAACCCTATTTCGTAATGGGTAATGGTTCAAACATTCTCGTAGACGATGACGGTATTGATGCGCTTGTCATCAAAATATCAGAGTCTTTTGGAAATGTTGAGATTTATGGTACAGAGGTTATCGCTGAAGCTGGAATTTTGTTGTCCAAACTGTCAAAAATCGTGATGAGAGAATCCTTACAGGGTTTTGAATTCGCATCTGGCATACCTGGTACTTTAGGTGGTGCAGTTTTCATGAACGCAGGAGCATATGGCGGCGAGATGAAAGATGTAGTCAGTTGGGTTGAGGTCTTGACCACAGAGGGAACCATACTTAAAATAGATGGTGAATCCATGGCATTTGACTATAGAACGAGTCTTGTCAGAGAGCATGGCTGGATTGTGCTTAGAGTCGCTATGCGTTTTGAGCATGGCAACTTCGAAATCATTAAAGAAATAACGAATGAGCTTACTAAAAAGCGCGTTTCACGGCAACCTTTAGAATTGCCGAGTGCTGGCAGCACTTTTAAGCGTCCTCCAGGGCACTATGCTGGCGAGCTCATAGAAGGTGCGGGGCTTAGAGGACTGAGACATGGTGATGCTCAAGTGTCGGAGAAACATTGCGGCTTCATCGTGAATGTCGGAAATGCCACTTGTAAGCAAGTGATGGACTTGATATCGGTCGTACAAAAGGTCGTAATGGATACATTTGGAGTCGAGCTCGAGAGAGAAGTTCGAATCTTCGGAAAAGAGTGAAATAGCGGGGGCTGTCTGTAAAAGGCAAGCCCCTTTTTATTCGCATTTAAAAGTACAAAAAAAATTAAAAACGCCATTTAGTGGTATAATTAAATAGAGGTCTTGAAGGAGGCGATATTATGGTCGTTGTTGCAGATTATCACATGCATACCAAGTTAAGTGGAGACAGTAAAAATGATCTGGAATCCATCGTTTTAAAAGCGATTTCAATAGGACTAAAGGAAATTGCCATTACTGATCATGGGCCAGCACACAGTGGCTTTGGCGTGAAGAAATCAGAATACGTCAAACTTAGGTCGAAAATTGATCAATTGAATGAAAAGTACCCTCAAATAAATATCCTTCTCGGATTAGAGGCGAATTTGCTTGGAACAGATGGTGAAATAGATATAGACAGTGAGATGTGGGAAATCATCGATTGGGTCAATGCGGGGTATCATTTTGGCAGCAATTTATCCAAAGACTTTGACCTGCATTTAATCAACTTGCTCAGCAAGTTTTCAAAAAAATACTATAAATTGGCAAAGGCAAACAACACGAAATCTATGGTCAATGCGATGCGTAAAAACAAGATCAATATGTTGACGCATCCTGGTGCCAAAGGCCCTATAGATGTTGACGAAGTCGCTAAAGTGGCAGCAGAAGTAGGCACTTTACTGGAAATCAACAACTCGCACGGTCATTTGACTGTGGAGGAAATCAAGATTGCCATGCGATATCCTGTAAAATTTGCCGTATGTAGTGATGCACATAATATCGAAAATGTCGGAAATGTTTCGGGTGCGTTAGATCGTGCTTATATTGCTGGTGTGGATGGTTCCATGATATACAATGTCGAGCCTAAGGGAGAAATCAAGTGAATTTTATCATCATATCCGGTCAATCAGGTGCTGGAAAAAGTCAGGCAAAGAAAGTGTTTGAGGATTTTGGATTTTATTGTGTGGATAATTTGCCGCCTTCATTGATTCCGAATTTTATTGAGCTCCTTGAGCAAAATTCTGAGAACATCAATAACGTCGCTTTAGTGATTGACATTAGAGGCGGTAAATTTTTTAAAGATTTGGAAGACAACATGCGCCTGCTAAATCAAAAGGGGTTTTCCTACCGAATCTTGTATTTGGAAGCTGACGATGATATTATTTTGAAGCGGTTCAAAGAAACGCGTCGAACGCATCCACTTGACCCGAGCGGCCGCATAGAAGATGCCATTCAGCTTGAAAAAAAACTGCTGTCTTCTTTAAAATCTCAAGCAAATTATGTGATCAATACGAATACCACAACTCAAGCACAGTTGAAGTTGGCTATATCAAAAGCGCTTGAAATGCATGAAAGTGAAAACGAACTCAATATAGCGTTTGTTTCATTCGGTTTTAAAAGGGGTTTGCCACTGGATTCAGACTATGTCTTTGACATCAGATTCTTGCCGAATCCACATTACCTTGAAGAATTAAGACCGCTAACCGGTAACAATATCGAAGTGAGCAGTTATGTTATGGGGTTTTCTGAGAGTCGTGAGCTCTTGAATCAAATTGTGCTATTTCTGGATTTTGTCATTCCTCAAATGATTAAAGATGGACGGTCTCAACTGGTTATTTCCATTGGGTGCACCGGTGGGCAACATCGATCGGTGACTTTTGCAAATGCGCTTTCAGAACATTACAGAGAGAAAGGATTTGCAGCACAAGCCGTACACAGAGATACAAAAAAGGATGGGTTTTAAATGGCGAATATCGTAGCGCTAGGTGGCGGAACAGGTTTATCAATTTTATTAAGAGGCCTCAAAGAGATATCAAACAATATTACAGCTGTTGTAACAGTGGCGGATGATGGTGGTGGATCTGGTGTCTTGAGAGAAGACCTTGGCATGTTGCCTCCGGGTGATGTGAGAAACTGCATATTGGCACTGGCCAATAAGGAACCGATTCTTCAAGACTTGTTTCAATATCGTTTTGTGGAAGGCAGGCTTAAAGGACAAAATTTTGGCAATCTCATGATCGCGGCGATGGTGGGGATTTCAGACAGTTTCGAGGAAGCGATTAAAAAAATATCGGATATTTTCGCGATTACAGGTGAAGTGTTTCCAGTTTCCGAAGAAGATATCGTCTTATATGCTCAACTCGAAGATGGCGCCATCGTGGTCGGCGAATCGAATATTCCCCTTGAAGCAGTAAAAAGGGGTATTGCCATCGATCGCATATGGATTGAACCCAAAGATGCGCGCACATATGATGTCGTTGCACAGCGCATCAAAAATGCGGACATGATTATTTTAGGGCCAGGAAGCCTTTTTACAAGTGTCATTCCCAATTTGTTGGTCCATGATGTTGTCCGAGCAATCAATCGTTCAGAAGCACCCGTTTTTTATATTTCGAACATTATGACGCAACCAGGAGAAACAGATGGGTTTTCAGCGCTCAATCACTTAGAGGCACTTTTTAAGCACACCGAGCTTGAGCGTTTGGATTTTCTGGTCGTAAATTCAGGGTATATTGACCCACTCGTTGCGAAGCGATATGAACGTGAGTCCGCTTATCCGGTTTTTTTGGACGAAGCAGACGAAGTGAAAATAAATGCAATGAAAATCAAAGTCATCAGAGGTGATTTTGTCGAAGAGAAGAAAGGCTATGTCAGACACGATGCATCTGCGATTAGCCAACAACTGTTGTCCCAAATCGTAAAAGTTTATGACAATAGCAAAGAATAGTGTAGATATGGTATACTATAATATACGGCACATTTTTAAGGTGAATTTATGAAAAGAGTTTTTAGCTCAGGAGGCGTGGTCTACTTAGGCAACAGTATTTTAATGCTGCAGAAGATCAACGGCGACTGGGTATTGCCCAAAGGGAAAATTGAAATAGGAGAAACCAGCGAAGTGACAGCTGTACGTGAAGTTAGAGAAGAAGCTGGTATAAAGGCGAAAGTGATAACACCCATTGGTGAGACAGCATATCGGTTTAAGAATTATTGGTCAAACAATCATGTGATTGAAAAAAAAGTGTTTTGGTATCTCATGAGAGCGATCAGTACCAATACGCATCCTCAAAGGGAAGAAGGCTTCATCAATGCAAAGTTCATTCACAAAGATAGCGTGGTGCAACTTGCAAAATACGACGATGAAAGAGATATTCTTTTCAGAGCGCTCCAAATTATTAAGTCCATTGAAGGTGAATAATGTCATTCTCATCAACAGCTAAAAATGAACTTGCGCGTATTCGTACAGAAGGGCGATGTTGCAATCGCGCAGAATTATCAGGAATCATCAGAGTCAGCGGTGCACTCGAATTCGGGGGAAAAAACATGATGAATCTTAGAATCGTCACTGAAAACCCTGCAGTTGCAAGGCTGATTTTTGTGTTGTTAAAAAAGCTGTATCAACTGAACACCGAACTTATAATGAAAGAGAATAAAGTCCTCAACAAACACCATTCGTATGAAATGTATATTGAAAATGCCAACGATCTCCTGACTGATTTGGGTATTCTGAGATTGAAAAGCAATTCGTATTTATTGAGTGACGATCTTCCTTTTGACATTTTAAAAAAGAACTGTTGTAAAAAGGCTTATATCAGAGGCATTTTTTTAGGTGGTGGTTCACTTAGTGCACCTGAAAAAAGTTATCATCTCGAGCTGATTACACACAATGAATTTTACGCATCCCAGTTGGTGGGATTCATAAACGATCTGTACGATTTAGGTTCAAAAGTGACCGTTCGCAAGAAAAATTATATCGTTTATATCAAAGAAAGCGAAAAAATCGTTGATTTCTTAAATGTTATTGGTGCGCATCAAACTTTGCTTGAGTATGAGAATATACGAATAATCAAACAGATGAGGAACAACGTCAACCGCGTTGTGAACTGTGAGACAGCCAATTTGACAAAAACGGCGGATGCTGCTTTTGAACACATTAGTGCAATTGAACACATCATAGAATCCGTTGGTCTTGATTATTTGGATGATCGGTTGCGGGAAATTGCAGAATTGAGGCTTGAAAACCCTGAGGCTACGCTAAAAGAACTTGGTGAACTGATGACACCGATGATTGGCAAGTCTGGTGTCAATCACAGATTAAAGAAAATCATTGAAATTTCTGAACAGATTACGAAGAGGAAGGATTGACCATGAAGAGATTAGTTGCTGTAAGTGTCATTATGATTTTACTACTGACGAGTTGTACATTTAACATAGGCTCCAATGACCCCGAAGCGAAAAATTGGGAGCTAATCGTCAAAAGTGCTGAAAAGTCCATGGTTACGATTGCGATTGAGCACACCAATCCATTAGTCAGTGAATGGTTTAAAGGTGACTATTCAAAATATATGAAAGCCAATTACGATATTGATGTTACCATCATCGAACAATCGATTCTTAAAACCATGGATAAACTTGTGGGAGATAAAGCTGGCGAGGTTACATTTGGCGATATTGATATCATTTTGATTGAAAATGAAGGCTTTAAGAACGCTTATAATCGTGGGTTGTTGTATGGGCCGTTTAGCGATAAGCTGCCGAATGTCAAACAGAATTTGGATATGCGTTCTTTGAACATGACATCAAGAGAAGGTATCAAAACAAACGGGTACAGCGTGCCATATTCGCGTTCTCAACTCAGTTTTATTTATAATCAAGATGTATTTTACGAAACACCGACCAATTTTAGTGACTTGATTCAGCTCATCAAGCAAAATAAAAATCGATTCACTTATCCAGATCCGAGAGTGACCAAGGAAGGCGAAGCGTTTATTTTTAGCATTTTAAGTGAATATATCGATTTCGAAGACTTCTTACTGGAAAACTTTGACCGAGTAGCCTTTGGTGAAGCCATTACACCTGGAATTGACCGTTTGATCGAGCTTAAGCCTTATTTGTTCGAGAATGGCACAAAGTATCCTCAGACGATTAGAGCGCTTGACGATTTATTTATAAATGGTGCACTTATGATGAGTTTGTCGATGCAATATAATTATGTAACAGATAAGTTAAGGGAGTATGAATACCCTGAAAATGCTTCAACGTTTATCATCCCGACTGGCGTTGCGACTTATGACGAAATTGCAGCGATTGCCTTTAATTCACCGAACAAGTCTGGAGCTATGGTAGCGCTTGATGCGCTTTTGTCACCTGCTATGCAAGCCAGCAAATACAATCCTAGAGTGTGGGGCAGTTTGCCTGTGTACGACGCTGGTGTTGTACCTTCAACTTCGCTTGAAGGGTTCACTGCGATGCGATTGCGTTCGACCACTGTAGGGTTTAACGCATTTATGAATGCTGTGATGCCACAATTTTCTCCTGAAATGAGAGCTGTCGTTCTTGAAAGATGGGAAAAAGATGTCTTGTCAAGTACAGATGAATAAAAATTAGGAAGCGTAAACCATGATGAAACCGTTCGTTCACTTACATTTGCATACAGAATTCAGTTTGCTTGACGGATTTGCTAGAATTGACCGTCTTTTTGAAAGAGTCAAACAGCTTGGCATGGATGCTGTCGCCATTACAGATCATGGCGTCATGTTTGGCGTGGTCGACTTTTACAAAGCGGCAAAAAAAAGTGGCGTAAAGCCGATCATTGGTTGTGAAGTCTATGTTGCACCCAGGACCCGATTTGATAAGGAAGCAAACATTGACAAAAATGCGGGCCATTTGGTTTTACTCGTTAAAAATGAGATCGGATACCAAAATTTAATCAAGCTCGTCTCTGTTGGTTTTACGGAAGGTTTCTATTATAAACCGCGCATCGATTATGATTTGCTCAAAAAGCATGCCGAAGGTTTGATCGGGTTAAGTGCATGCATAGGTGGCGATGTTCAGAGACTGTTGTTGGAAGGCAACTTATCAGAAGCGGAAAACGTCGCCTTGATGCTGGATGATATTTTTGGAAATGGGGACTTCTATCTAGAGCTTCAAGATCATGCCATGCCAGAGCAAAAAATAATCAATAGAAGGTTGATCGATTTATCTAAAAAAACGGGTATTCCGATGGTGGCTACCAATGATGTCCATTATCTGGAAAGAGAAGATGAACCTGTTCACGATATTCTGCTATGTATCCAAACCGGTAAAGTCCTTAGGGATAAGGATCGAATGAAATTTCCAAGCAAAGAATTTTATCTGAAATCACCGGACGAAATGCACGAACTGTTCAAGGGTAGGGAAGACGCACTCATCAATACGGTCAAAATCGCAGAAAAGTGCAATTTTGATTTTGATTTTTCTAGGACACATCTCCCTGAATATAATATTGAGCAGTCCGATCCGAAATTGTATTTGCGAACACTTTGTTTGGAGGGCATGCGAAAAAAATATGAAGATGAGTCCCTCCATTTAGACCGCTTAAATTACGAGCTTGATGTCATCGATAGGATGGGGTATAACGATTATTTTCTAATCGTTTGGGACTTTATACGATATGCGAAGACAAGCGGCATATTTGTCGGGCCAGGCCGCGGCAGTTGTGGTGGCAGTTTAGTCGCATTCGTGCTTGATATTACAGATGTGGATCCAATTAAGTACGATTTGATTTTCGAAAGGTTTTTAAACCCAGAACGCGTGACACTGCCTGATATCGATATAGATTTTGAAGATGACCGTCGTGGAGAAGTGATCGACTATGTCATCGCAAAATATGGCAAAGACAGAGTGGCTCAAATCATCACTTTTGGTACAATGGCCGCGCGTGCAGCGATAAGAGACGTTGGCCGTGTGATGGATATTCCCTATATTGAAGTGGATAAGATCGCTAAAGAAATTCCAATGGAACTGGGCATGACACTTGAAAAAGCCCTTAAGGTGAATCCAAAGCTTGTTGAACTCGTGAACCATTCAGATGAAGCGAAAGCCTTAATGGATGTTGCGATTAAATTGCAAGGTGTGCCAAGGCATGCGTCCACACATGCAGCGGGTGTCGTCATATCAAAAAATCCCGTAGACACTTATGTGCCTTTATATGTTCAAGAGGGCGGAATTTCAACCCAGTTCAATATGTCCTTGCTTGAAGAACTCGGTTTATTAAAAATGGATTTTTTAGGCTTAAGGACATTGACAGTTCTCAAAAATGCATTACAATTAATTGAAGAGGGACGAAATAAAAAAGTAGTTCTGGAAAATATCCCGCAAGATGATTCTGCGGTTTATGAAATGATTGGTCGTGGAGATACATTAGGTCTGTTCCAACTTGAATCAACAGGATTCAGGCGGTTTATGAGAGAGTTGAAGCCGTCTGGGTTTGAGGATATCATAGCTGGGATATCTTTATACCGGCCGGGACCGATGGATTCGATACCGACTTACATCCAAAACAAGTACGACTTAAGCAAAATCGTCTACAAGGATGAGAAACTGATACCCATTCTGAATATCACTTATGGTTGCCTAGTTTATCAAGAGCAAGTCATGAGGATCGTCCGCGAGTTGGCGGGCTATAGTTATGGTAGAAGTGACATCGTTAGACGTGCGATGAGTAAGAAAAAAATGGATGTCATGGAGAAAGAACGTGACTATTTCATAAATGGCAAATTAGACGCAAGTGGAAATGTTGAACTTCCTGGATGTGTTAGAAACGGTGTTTCTAAAGAAGCGGCCAGTGCGATATTTGATGACATGGTCGACTTTGCAAAGTATGCCTTTAACAAATCTCATGCGGCTGGTTACGCGATCATCGCTTATCAAACGGCGTATTTGAAGTGTCACTATCGCGTCGAGTACATGGCTGCGCTTATGACAAGTGTCATGGGAAGCCAATCAAAACTTGCAATGTATATCCAGGATTGCAAAGAAAATGGCATCTCAATATTGCCTCCAAGCGTCAACAAAAGTAAAGTAGGCTTTTCAGTTGAAAACGGTTCCATAAGGTATGGACTCAATGCGATTAAAAATGTCGGTAAAGGCATCATCGAAGCGATTGTGTCTGCGAGGAACAATAATGGATTTAAAGGGTTTTACGATTTTTGTGAAACTGTACAAGCCACTGAACTGAACAAGAAAGCAGTGGAGAGCCTCATTAAGGCTGGTGCGTTTGATGACATGGGGCAATATAGGTCTCAGTTGCTCGCAATTTATGAAAAGACCATCGATGGCGTTCATGCGATTAATCGCAAGAGTGCAGAAGGTCAGTTTTCTATTTTCAGTATGGAAATCTCTGAGATAACATCAGAGGAAATGGGGAATAAACTGCCTAATATTCCTGAACTTCGAGCTGAAACGCTATTGCAATTCGAGAAAGAGATGCTTGGAATATATCTTACCGGACATCCGCTTGATCGATTCAAAGGGCTCATCGAATCTCTTACGACGATTAATTTAGCTGAACTTAAGGAGATGGCACTTGAATCCGATTCTTTCCTTAGGGAGAACATGCAGATGACCATAGGTGGTTTGATTGTCGGGAAAATCGATAAAATTACAAAGAACAATAGCAAAATGGTTTTCTTGACGGTTGAAGACCTCTATGATCAAGTTGAAGTCATCGTATTTCCTAAAACGTTTGAAAAATGTCAGAATATATTGATTAAAGATCAGGCGATCATAATCGTCGGACGACTTCAGTTAAAGGAAGATGAAGCGCCTAAAATCATAGCTGAGCGGATAACTGAACTTACGGACGGACAATTGGTCAGTTCTAAAATCAGCAAATCCTCCAAACTCTACATTCGATTTGAAAACGAAGATAAAGATCAAATGGAAACCGTACACAAGCTTTTAAAAATTTTTGAAAGCAAATCAACACAAAGGGGACGAAAACTAGATGTGATTTTTTACATTCAGTCAAGTCAAAAAAAGCTTAAAGTCAATTGTCAGGTTGTTGTAACCGATGTGCTTGTGGATAAAATCGAAGGCATTATAGGACGAGGAAATGTTAAGGTAGGCTAGAAATAAGGGAGTGATTGATTTGAAGAAAATAGGCGTATTAACGAGTGGAGGCGATGCACCCGGCATGAATGCTGCCATTCGCGCAGTTGTGAGAACTGGGATCTATCATGGCTTTGAAGTGGCGGGCACATATAGGGGCTATCAAGGTTTGATCGAAGGCGATATTGAAGAATTGAAAATCTCTTCAGTTGGGGATATCATCCATCGCGGTGGAACGATGTTAAGAACCGCCAGATGTCCAGATTTTGCAAGTGATGAAGGCTTCAATAAAGGCCTTCAAATGATAAAGATGTTTAAAGTGGACAGTCTCGTCGTTATCGGTGGTGATGGTTCATTTAATGGGGCAAGGAGACTGTCTGAAGCAGGATTTCCCACAGTCGGCATCCCTGGAACGATTGATAATGACTTAGCTTATACAGACTATACTCTGGGGTTTGATACAGCCCTTACGACCGTCGTAAATGCAATAGGCAACATCAGAGATACATCTTCTTCCCACGGCACAGTGAATGTCATAGAAGTCATGGGAAGAGATTGTGGCGATATTGCTTTGTACGGCGGACTTGCAGGCGGTGCGGAAGCCGTCATTATTCCTGAAATTTCTACAGATGTGGACGAATTATGCAGAACGATCATTAGAGGCAAAAAACGCGGCAAGTTGCACAGTATTATTTTATTGGCCGAGGGTGTTGGAAAACCTTATGAACTGGCCGAACTCATTAAGCAGAAAACGAGCTCAGATGTTAAAGTCAGTGTCATCGGATACTTGCAAAGAGGGGGCACGCCAACGCCAAATGACAGAATTTTAGGGTCTAGGATGGGTGCACATGCTGTTGATTTGCTTATGCAAGGCAAATATGGTCGTGCAATAGGAATAAAAGGAAATGATATGATCGATATGCCATTTAAAGATGCGCTTTCCATGAAGAAAGACTATGATAAACGCATTTATGAGTTGGCTAGAATATTAGCAATATAACTATGCAATTTACCTAGGAGGAAGAAAATGTTAAGAAAAACGAAAATCGTGTGTACAATAGGTCCTGCGAGCGAGCAAAAAGAAGTGTTTAAAGAGTTAGTAAAAAATGGTTTGAACGTTGCTAGACTCAATTTTTCACATGGTAGCCATGAAGAACACCTCGCAAGAATCAATATGATTAAAGAAGTTAGAGAAGAAATGAACACGCCTGTCGCTATATTACTCGATACAAAAGGGCCTGAAATCAGAACGGGGAAATTTAAAGAAGCAGTCTACACGCTTGTTGAAGGTCAAGAATTCACTTTAACGGTGGAAGACTTTTTAGGGGATCAAAACAAGTGTCAGATTTCATATGTAGGTCTTCCAAAAGACGTTGTAAAAGGCGATAAAATACTCATCGACGATGGTTTAATAGAACTGGAAGTTATTGAATCAACTGATGTTGAAATCAAAACACGCGTGCTTAACGGTGGCGATGTCAAAAACAATAAAGGTGTGAATGTTCCAGGTGTAAAAATCAATTTGCCAGCCATTACACAAAAAGATATTGATGATATCGTTTTCGGCATTAAAAATGATATTGATTTTATCGCGGCTTCATTCATAAGAAAAGCAAGCGATGTTCTTGAAATAAGAAAAGTTCTAGAAGAAAATTTCTCACACGAAATTCACATCATATCGAAGATTGAAAATCAGGAAGGCGTAGATAATTTAGAGGAAATTTTAGAGGTTTCTGATGGCTTGATGGTTGCTAGAGGCGATTTAGGTGTTGAAATTCCAACTGAGTTCGTACCTATCGTTCAAAAGAGGATGATTGAACTCTGTAACAGAGATGGCAAACCGGTCATCACCGCGACACAAATGTTGGATTCTATGATGAGAAATCCTAGACCGACCAGAGCAGAAGCAACGGATGTCGCAAATGCCATCTATGACGGAACGGATGCCGTGATGCTTTCTGGAGAAACAGCTGCAGGTAAATACCCGCTTGAGTCCGTCAAAATGATGGCCAAAATTGCACATGCTGCAGAACAGGCGCTTAACTATAAAGAATTGCTCGAGAAGAGAATTGCATTATCTAATGAAAAAGGGGTCACTTCAGCTGTGAGTCATGCGACTGCTAATACGGCACTTGAACTTGATGCAACAGCAATCATCACCGCAACGTCATCAGGTTTTACTGCGAAGCGCGTGTCAAAATTAAGACCAAAAGCACCCGTTATCGCATGTACTGTAAGCGATGCGTCTTGCAGAAGACTAAGCCTTGTTTGGGGTGTGTTTCCACTTGTGATCGGTGAAGCGTCTTCCACTGATAGAATATTTGACATGTCTGTAGAAAAAGCAAAAGCACAAGGGTTGATTCGCGATGGCGATCTAGTGGTCATCACGGCAGGTGTGCCTGTAGGTGTATCTGGTGCGACCAATATCATGAAAGTACATCTGGTTGGCGAAGTCATGATCAAAGGAACGGGTCTTGTAAAAGACTTAGTAAGAGGCAAAGCTTGTGTCGGTAGCACACCAGAAGAACTTGAAGGTAAATTTGTCCCTGGGGATATATTGGTATCAACATCCACAGATAAAGATTTGATGCCTTTCATCGAAAAAGCGTCAGGTTTAATCGTTGAAGAAGGCGGCTATACGTCTCATGGCGCAATCGTCGCATTGAGTTTGAAAAAGCCATGTGTTGTTGGCGCGCAAAATGCAACTGAACTTCTTAAAGATGGTGCGGATATTACGCTCGATTCAGCGAAAGGCATTGTTTACGCAGGTAAAGTACGCGTTCTTTAATCTTAGCAGGAGGCCACATGATTACCAAAGAGCTTGGTTTAACAGGACTTAAGGTTGTTCCGATAGGTTTTGGCGGGATACCGATTCAAAGGCTTGAACAGCAAACGGTTAATGCCATAATTGACCAAATGATCGTCGAAGGCATTAATTTTATCGATACGGCAAGGGGTTATACGACAAGTGAAGAGATGATCGGGAAAGCACTTGAAGGTGGAAAACGCTCTCATTTCGTGCTGGCGACGAAATCAATGGCACGAGACTATGATTCGATGAAGGCCGATATTGAGACAAGCCTTCGATTGCTACAGACCAACTATATTGATTTATATCAGTGCCATTTGGTAAAAGACATGGAACAATATGCGTTAATCATGTCTGAGAACGGCGCCTATAAAGCGCTTTATGAAGCAAAAGTAGCAGGCAAGATTGGTCATATCGGCATGACGGCGCATAGCGCAGATCTCGTCAAAGAAGTGATCATGGATATGCCTTTTGAGACGCTCCAGTTTCCTTATAATTTAGTGGAACGTCAAGGTGAGCCGCTGTTCGAGATGGCTCATAAAAGAGGTGTTGGCGTAATCGTTATGAAGCCGATCGCTGGTGGCGCAATTTCAAATGGCATATTAAGCCTCAAATTTATCATGCAAAATCCCCATGTCACGGTTGCAATTCCAGGAATGGATCAAGTTCAGCAGGTATGTGACAACGCTTCTGTTTTGAAACAGCCCTTCTTATTTTCTGAACTCGAGTTAATGGAGATGGACGAAATTGTGAAGTCATTGGGTGATCATTTTTGCAGGCGTTGCGGTTACTGTCTGCCGTGTCCAGAAGGCATCGACATACCAACACAATTCTTGCTAGAAGGCTATATGACGCGATACAACCTATCGGAGTGGTCAAAACTCAGATATGATGGTCAATTGGTGAATGCATCGCACTGCACGAGATGTGGCATCTGTGAGACGAAATGTCCGTACAATTTGTCGATCCGAGAAATGCTTTTCAACGTCGTAAACACATTTAGTTGAAAAAAGTCTCAAAATGACTGATGATTGGTCATTTTGAGACTTTTCCATTTTGGGTGGGTATATCGGTTTGTACTTTGAGTCCAATGAGTACGATGATCAGTCCAATTACTATTTTTAGGTTGAACGTATCAAATAAAAAGGCGTCTAGTATAAGCCCCATGGTCATTTGCCCTAGAAAAGGCAAAATCGCGATGTGTATCGCTTTGAT
>DMYC01000274.1 GCA_003482695.1 Clostridiales bacterium UBA8960 | reverse complement strand
CTATTTCAAAGATGGATATGACATTCCCTTCGAAACGTTTTTAGGATTTGATGGCGATAAAGAACCCGATATCGATCTTAACTTTGCGGGTATTTACCAAGCGAATGCACATAAATATTGTGAAGTGTTGTTTGGTAAAGGCAAAACGTTTAAAGCTGGAACGATCGGTACAATTGCTGATAAGACAGCTTATGGTTATGTTAGAAAGTATTTTGAAGAACGTGAAATCGACATGCATAGATATGAAATCGAAAGGTTGTCACAATATCTGACAGGTGTTAAAAGATCATCTGGTCAGCACCCTGGTGGCATTATGGTTGTACCAGCGGATCGAGACATTCACGAATTTTGTCCGATCCAATATCCTGCCAATGATGTGACTTCAGATGTCATTACGACACACTTCGATTATCATTCGATCAGTGGACGTCTTCTCAAACTGGATATACTTGGTCACGACGTTCCGACGATTATCAAGTATTTGGAGGAGTTGACAGGGCTAAGTGTCTTTGATATCCCGCTTGATGACCCAGCGACGATGAAAATTTTTACATCGGCTGAACCACTGGGCATTAAAGACCCAAAGTACAGTTTAAATATTGGCAGTCTAGGCATACCGGAATTTGGCACGAAATTTGTGCGGCAGATGTTAAGAGACACTAACCCTCAGACCTTTTCAGATCTAGTGCGAATATCAGGTCTTTCACATGGTACAGATGTCTGGGTCAACAATGCACAAGATCTGGTGAGGAATAACACGGTTACGATCAAAGAAGTTATTGCAACAAGGGATGACATCATGAACTACCTTATCCAAATGAAGCTAGAACCTTTGACTTCTTTTAAAATCATGGAAAATGTCCGTAAAGGCAAAGGGTTAAAAGAAGATGAGATTGAGATCATGAAAGAGAATTTTGTTCCTGATTGGTATATCAACTCATGTCAAACGATTCAATATATGTTCCCAAAGGCACATGCAGTGGCTTATGTCATGATGTCTGTAAGGATTGCATATTTTAAAGTGCATCAGCCTTTGGCGTTCTATGCGACTTATTTTTCAACAAAAGTAGATGACTTCGATGCTGAACTAATTTGTAAAGGCAATGAAGTCGTACGCGCAAAAATGAAAGAAATAGAAGGCATTGAAAAACCAACTAAAAAGGAACTCGATTTAATCGGCATCCTTGAAATCGTAGATGAAATGTATAGCCGTGGTTTTGGATTCAAAAAAGTCGACTTGATGGAATCGGATTCAGAGCAATTCAAAATTGTAGACGGGAAGATCTTGCCGCCTTTTCTAGCTCTACAAGGTGTGGGTGCCACAGCAGCAATCAGCATCGCTAATGCTCGTGATGAACACAGTGAATTTTTATCGATTGAAGATTTTCAAAGAGTGACAAAAGTATCCAAAACCGTCATCGAAGCAATGAAGGCTCACGGGTGCTTTGACAACATGCCTGAAGATAATCAGTTGTCTTTATTCTCGTTTGCACAATAGGTGTTTTTATGCTATAATTAAGCAGTAAATAGGTTTTTGACAGCAAGAGTGGGTTTTCCCACTCTTTGTTATTGAGTAGGAGTAGGGCGCGTTGTCCTTACATAGATTGAATGAATAATTTTTGAAAGCAGGTGTGGTTATGAAGAAGAAAAGAGTTGTGGACGTTGTTGAAGATATTTTGACACCATACGTAAAGACATTGGATATGGAAATCGTGGATATCGAATTTGTTAAAGAAGGGCCATATCGATATTTAAGAGTGACTATAGATAAAGACGAACCCGTAACACTTGACGATTGTCAGTTGGTCAGTCAGTTCCTAAATGCAAAACTCGATGCAATGGATCCGATAGAGGAGCAATATTTTTTAGAAGTGTCTTCACCAGGTGTGGAACGCGTTTTAAAGAAAGACAAAGAATTTGAAAAATATGTTGGACATGTCGTTCAACTCAAGTTGTTCCAAGCGTATGAAGGACAAAAGGCAATAATGGGAACGTTGGTTGGGCTGATCGATGATCATATCGTGATTGAAAACGATCAACTGGGCAGAATCGAAATACCTAAAAGCAAAGTATCTTTGACGAAATTAGTCGTCGAATTTGAATAGGAGGAAATCAAGTGAAGACGGAGTTATTATTAGCGCTTGAACAATTGGAAAAAGAAAAAGGCTTATCGATGGAAATGTTATTTGATGTTATTGAGGACGCTGTAGTCAAAGCATATAAAAACAACTTTGGCGCCAATCATAACGTTGAAGTGCAACTTAATAGAAATACTGGTGAAATCAATGTCTATTCAGTGCGAATTGTCGCAGATGAAGTTGAGGATGAAGACACACAAATATCAATTGAGGAAGCACGTGAGATTGATCCGGAATACAAGAATGGCGATGTCGTAAAAGAAAAAGTGACGCCTAAGGATTTTGGTAGAATCGCAGCTCAATCCGCGAAGCAAGTTGTGGTTCAAAAAATTAGAGAAGCAGAACGTGGTGTCATTTATGATGAGTACTCAAGCCGCGAAAGTGAAATCGTCAATGGTGTCATTCATAGAGTTTCAAAAGGTATTGTGTATATCAGTTTAGGAAGAACAGAAGCATTAATGCAGCCTAATGAGCAAATACCAGGCGAAGAATATATCCAGGGTGAACGCATTAAAACGGTGATTACCGAGGTCAAAAACTCGACTAAAGGACCGCAGATTTTTGTTTCCAGAACGCATCCAGGTTTGGTTAAACGATTATTCGAATTGGAAGTTCCAGAGATTTTTGATGGCGAAGTGGAAATTAAGAACATTTCACGTGAACCTGGCTCGAGAACAAAAATTGCTGTTTACTCTCCAAATCCAGACCTTGATCCTGTTGGCGCTTGTGTCGGTCAAAAGGGACACAGAGTGCAGAACATCGTTGAAGAACTGCAAGGCGAAAAAATTGATGTAATCGAGTGGAATGAAAATCCAGCCATTCTCATCTCAAACGCGCTTAGCCCTTCAAAAGTTATGCGTGTTGAAGTGGATGAAGATGACAACTCTGCTCTTGTAGTCGTACCAGACTATCAGCTTTCTCTTGCAATTGGAAAAGAAGGCCAAAATGCAAGATTGGCAGCCAAGTTGACGGGTTGGAAAATCGATATTAAAAATGAAACTCAGTATAAAGCCTATTTGAGAGAGATAGGCGAGTACGAGGACGTATACGGAGATGAAGAATAAGTATGAAAAAAATACCCATGAGAAAATGTATTGCTTGCGGTGTGCAAAAACCTAAGAAAGAATTGATCAGGGTTGTAAAAAATAAAGAAAATGAAGTGTCAGTTGATTTCACAGGTAAAGCGAACGGAAGAGGTGCATATATCTGCAAAGATAAAAATTGCTTTGACCTCGCAATAAAGAAAAATGCCTTTAACCGCGCACTTGAGACTAAAATCGAAGATGAAGTCTTCGAAAAGTTAAAAGAGAGGTTAGATGAGCATGAATAATGTTTTATCACTAATT
>DMYC01000272.1:2932-11632 GCA_003482695.1 Clostridiales bacterium UBA8960 | reverse complement strand
TTTGATCGATTTTGATAAAGCGGTCATCGCTGGACCTTTTCACCCTGCATTTGGTGAGTTGGTGTACGCCAACCTGTTTCTAAAAGCGATGATAAGATGCATAGAGTCGATGGATTTACATGAAGCTGGAAACAATCTCGTGATTTCTGTCAATAGCAGAAAAGTTTCCATAGCAATTGGACAAAAGCAGTCCAATCAAATCGAATTAACGCATTTGTTAAGGAAAAATTATCCACACAAAACGATTGAACTCAAGATAAACGGCAATCCCGATATAGAGCACAATAAGATTCGACTTTCCATGGGCGATCAGCATGCCATGGTAAATATAATTAATTGATTTAGGGGTGTTTCAGTGTACTTAAAACAAGTTGAAATGAGGGGTTTCAAATCCTTTGCAGATAAAACCGTCGTCGAGTTTAAAGAAGGCGTAACCTGCGTTGTAGGTCCAAATGGCAGTGGAAAAAGCAATATAACGGATGCCGTTAGGTGGGTGCTTGGAGAACAACGCGTCAAAACCTTAAGAGGCAATAAAATGGAAGATGTTATTTTCAGTGGCACGAAGCACAGAAAATCATTGGGACTGGCTGAAGTAAAACTGACTTTTGATAACAGCAATCAGTTTTTTCCGCTCGAATACGATGAAATATCTATTGTTAGGCGTGTACATAGATCAGGTGACAGTGAGTATTTGATCAATCAAATGCCTTGTCGACTTAAAGACGTCAGAGAATTGTTCATGGACACCGGAATCGGTCGCGAAGGGTATTCGATTATCGGACAAGGTCGAATCGATGAAATTCTAAGCAACAATAAAGAAGAACGCAGGCTTTTATTTGAAGAGGCCGCAGGCATTATCAAGTACAAATCCAGAAAAATCGAGTCTGAGAAAAAATTAAAGGCAACCACTGAAAATCTTTTAAGAATACAAGATATCATCTCGGAAATTGAAGATCGCGTGGAACCGCTTCGCATGGAGAGTGAACGCGCCAAGCAATATATTGAAATCACTGAAGCGCTCAAGAGCATAGAGCTCAATTACTATTCAAAGCGCTATTTGGAATGTGAACAATCACTTCTCGACATACTTGGTCAGTTGCGTGAGTTTGAAGATCAGTTAAAGGCAATCGATGAAAGGCATGACGATCTAAAGTTAAGCTACAATGAAAAAGATGGACAAATGGTTGCGCTCAATCGAGAAATCAGAGCACTTGAGGCACTTTATCATGAACGGCTCAACGATGAAAGCAAAACGATTGGTGAGAAAGAACTTATTCAGGAGAAAAAGGCAAACACCAAGGGCAACATCGCACGTATTTTACAAGAACTCGAAGAACTTGAAGATGAAAAAAACCGTATCTTGAAGAACATTGAATACCTCATCGATGAAAAAGCCGTTTTAGAAGAAGAAAAGCGCATTGGAACAGATGCATTAAATGATATTCAAATCAAACTTGACCTTGCACGTCAGAACCTTGAAGATAAAAAAACGGAAAACGACATCAACCGCAAAGACGTTATCGACAAGTTGAACCTTATTGAACTTAAGAAACAGGAAAATGAGACACTTGAACGGATGAGTCTCTCACTGAGAGACAAACTGGCTCAAATACAAAAGCATATTGAAGGGCAGAAGGCACTTATCGAGCAGTCGCACCAAGATAAGGCTGTCATTATAGAAAAGCTATCCGAATTAAATGTTGAAAAACTCAGTCTAAACAAAAGCACCGCTGAAACAATACAATTTTTGGAGTATAACAAAAAAGAACATAATGATTTGCTAAAACAATATGATCAAACCAAGCAAACGCTTTCACAATCGCAAACGGAACTCAAACTGCTAAATACACTTGAAGAAGAATTCGATGGCTATGATAAAGGCGTCAAGGATATTCTGGTGAGCCTTGAAGACCAAACGGGCATTATAGGTATCGTTGCCTCGTTGATTGAAGTGCCAAAAAAATATGAAATCGCCATCGAAGTATCACTTGGTCGCGCGATACAGAATATCGTATGTGAAAGAATATCTGATGCAAAACGTTCAATCGAGTACCTCAGAAAAAACGATCTTGGTCGCGTTACATTTTTGCCGCTTGAAAACTTAGACGAGAAGGGTCAGCAAAGCGAACAATTGACGCACGTCAAAAGCGAAAAAGGCTTCATCGGCATTGCTAAGGATTTGATCAAGGTTGAAAAACGATATGAAAAACTCGCCGAATTTTTACTTGGTCGAATTTTGATCGTGGAAGATTTTGAAACGGCTAGTCGAATGATCAGGATAAAGAATCTAAAATATAAAGTGATCACACTTTCGGGCGACATCTTAGTTCCTGGTGGCGCAATATCAGGCGGTTCTTTCAAATCGAAAGTTTCTAACATCCTGAGCCGAAAAAGGCGCATCACTGAGCTTCAGGCACTCGCCGCTAAACTGGAGATAGAACACCATCAGCAAAATGTGGCGCTACAGCAATTTAGTTTGACGATTGCAGATCAAGAAGATGCCCTAAGACAATTAAGGGCGGAGTTAGATCGTATTTCGCTTGAAATCGTCAAACTGGAACATATGAGAGACAATCACACTCAAGTCGTCGATGCCTCACAGGAAGTCAACGACAAGTATGAGGCCGATTTTCAAACGCTTAATCTCGAACTTGAAGAATCGCGTGCAAAAATAGATGAAAACATGTTGTTGATTGAAAATTCCAAGGGATTTGTGTCTGAAGTCGAATCAAGTCTTTTTGAGTGCAACACATCCATATTAGAACTTGAAGCAAGTGTCACCGATTTTGGTGAAGCATACAACACCCTCAAGATGAAAATGGCGTCACTGGAACAATCGCTGGCGTTTAAAAATCGTGAGATCAATCGAATTGACGAGGATCTTGAACTTCATAATCAAAAGATTGACATGCGAAAGAATCAAATCGTCGGTTTTAGCGACCATGCAGAGACCTTTGAGACGCATATTGAATCTTTAATCGAAAAAATCAATCAGATCAAATCGGAAGTGGCAAAGTGCAAAGAAGAAATCGCTGAGAAAACATCGATAAAACAAAGCGAGTACAAAGCGCTTGACGCCATAAGCAAAGAGATGACGATGCTACTGCAAAAACATGAAGAAGCAAAGGAAAATATCCACAAGCTCGATGTGAAGAAAGTGAAGCTTGAAGTCGAAAAAGACACCGTTACGGCAGAACTTTGGGAAAAATATGAAATGAGCATCGCAGAAGCGCTTCAAGTGGAAGAAGTCCCTTATCAAAAAAATGAGATGAAGCAACTCAGATTCGATCTCAAGATGTTGGGTACGGTAAATATTGGTGCGATAAAAGAATACGAGGAAGTTTCCACGCGTTTCGAATTCCTAAGTGAGCAAAAAAAGGACCTTTTAGATGCGGTGCAACAACTTGAAAAGATCATTGCCGACTTGGAAAAGAAGATGATCGTCATGTTCAAAGAAAACTTTGACATAATAAACGAGCATTTTAAAGGGACTTTCAAAGCCCTTTTCAATGGTGGCGATGCAGAACTTTTACTTGCAGATTATGATGATATCCTCGATTGTGATGTCGAAATAATCGCGCAACCACCAGGAAAAAAACTTCAAAGCATCAACCTTTTATCAGGTGGTGAAAAGGCATTGACGGCAATTGCGTTGTTGTTTGCCATTTTATCGACGAAACCGACACCATTTTGCATACTTGATGAAATCGAAGCTGCACTTGATGATGTCAATGTCTTTAGATTCGCAGATTTTATTCGTGATTATGCTAAAAACTCGCAGTTCATCATCATAACGCATAGAAAAGGGACAATGGAGATTGCTGATACCTTATATGGCGTGACCATGGAGGAATATGGCATCTCAAGAGTGTTGAGCGTGCAACTTGAAGAAATCGCGGCTCAGCTTGACTGAAACCATATTAAAGAATGACAGGAGGCACTATGGCGTTTTCATTTTTCAATAAATTAAAAGAAGGCCTAGATAAAACCAGAAAAGGGATTACGGACAGAATCGACGATTTGTTCAACAATTATGGAGAAATCGACGATGATTTGTTTGATGAGCTTGAAGAAATTCTCATTATTGCTGATGTCGGCATTCCCACTGCGCATAAATTGATCGATCAATTACGTGACGAACTTAAGATTCGCAAAATAAAAAATGCAAGTGAAGTTAAATCGGTTTTTAAAGAAGTGGTTGAAGCGATGCTTAGAGAAAACAACAGTGTGCCACTACATGTTGGAGACGTGCCTACGATTATGATCGTCATCGGCGTCAATGGCGTCGGTAAGACGACATCCATCGGAAAAATCGCCCATCATGTTAAGTCTGAAGGCAAATCCGTTTTGATTGCTGCTGCGGATACATTTAGAGCCGCAGCAATTGACCAACTTAAAGTGTGGGGCGATCGTGTCGGCGTTCATGTCATCCATCAATCAGAAGGTTCTGATCCTGCTGCCGTCATTTTCGATGCCATTCAATCTGCAAAATCGAAAAAAATCGACGTTTTGATTTGTGACACGGCAGGAAGGCTTCACAATAAAGTGAACCTGATGAACGAGCTTGCGAAAATATTTCGCATCATTGAACGCGAATATCCAGAGGCGAAGCGTGAAGTGCTTTTGGTGCTTGATGCGACCACTGGGCAAAATGCAATCCAACAGGCAAAAGTCTTCAACGAAGCTGCAAAAATATCAGGAATCGTGCTTACCAAGCTCGATGGCACAGCAAAAGGTGGCGTTGTGTTGGCCATCAACAACGAGCTGAATATTCCGGTTAAGCTGATCGGCGTCGGTGAAGGCATCGATGACCTTCAAAATTTCGACCCCCATGAATTTGTTGAAGCGTTGTTCAATTAAGAATATTTATGATGTAAAGGTTTTTTGCTTGACAGATACCGCGAGATGAATTATAATTTGTGAGGATGCTATGTTTGAGAAGAAAATGAGAATTGATGCACTATATGAGTTTTACGGCAAGATGCTGACAGATAAGCAAAATGAGATTATGGATTTATTTTGCAACCTTGATTACTCATTGGGCGAAATATCTGAGATTCATAGCATCAGTCGTCAGGCCGTACACGATACGATAAAACGCACAGAGAAAGTACTTGAAAACTACGAACTGCAATTGGGTCTTTATAAGCGTTTCACAGAAAAGCAATCGGCTTTTGAAGCCGTATTGAAATTGATTGACGAGTTTGAGCGGACACGTGCTGATGCATTGCTGTTTGAGATCAAAGAAATAATCAAGCGTGAGATCGATTAGAGGATATGACCCATTTTAGGAGGACGAAACGTGGCGTTTGAAAGCTTAGCTGAGAAACTGCAAGGCGCCTTTAACCAGTTAAGAGGTAAAGGCAAGCTTAATGAAAAAGATGTCAAAGACGCTATGAGAGAAGTCAAACTCGCGCTACTCGAGGCGGATGTCAACTTCAAAGTCGTCAAAGATTTTATAAATACGGTTACTGAGCGTGCGATTGGAGATTCTGTAATGCAGAGTCTTACACCAGGGCAACAGGTCATCAAGCTCGTCAATGAGGAATTGACGAATTTGATGGGAAAAACGCAAAGTAAGATAGAATATAGTTCCAAACCACCGACTGTCATCATGATGGCGGGCCTTCAAGGTGCTGGTAAAACAACCACTTGTGGTAAGCTCGGCAGCATTCTCAAAAAGCAAGGCAAAAGGCCGATTTTGATTGCTTGTGACATTTATAGACCTGCTGCGATTCAGCAGCTTAAAGTCGTCGGTGAAAAAGTCGATGTCCCAGTATTCGAGATGGGCAATCAGACAAATCCTGTCGACATCGCAAAAGCAGGATTGGCACATGCCATTCATTTCAATAACGACGTCGTCATTATCGATACAGCAGGTCGCCTTCATATTGATGAAGCACTGATGCAAGAACTCCTTATGATCAAGGAAGCGGTCAATCCGAAAGAAATACTGCTCGTTCTTGATGCCATGACGGGACAAGATGCAGTCAATGTCGCCACTCATTTTAATGGACAACTTGAAATTAGCGGTGTGATCTTAACAAAACTCGATGGTGACACCCGTGGTGGTGCCGCATTATCCGTTAGAGCCGTAACGGGCAAACCGATCAAGTATGCTTGTATCGGAGAAAAGTTGACAGATATCGAAGAATTTTATCCAGATAGGATGGCTTCTAGAATCCTAGGTATGGGTGATGTTCTATCTCTGATAGAAAAAGCGCAAGAAAATTTTGATGAAGAAAAAGCAAAAAAACTCGAGAAAAAGATGAAGACCTCTTCCTTTGATTTGGAAGACTTCCTCGATCAACTCGAACAGCTTCAAAAGATGGGTCCGATCAGCGATATACTTAAAATGATGCCAGGCATGAACAATAAAGCGATGCAGGGAATCAACGTAAGCGACAAAGACCTATCAAGAACCAAAGCGATTATCCAGTCCATGACGCCAAAAGAACGTCAAGATCCAGATCTCATAAACGGTAGCCGCAAAAAGCGAATCGCTTCAGGGTCAGGTGTTCATGTTTCAGAAGTTAACCGATTGCTCAAACAATTTGAACAATCGAAAAAAATGATGAAGCAGCTTGGTGGGATGGAGAAAAAGATGAAAAGAGGCGGAGGCTTAAAGTTTCCATTCTTTTAATAAATGCTTTTCATATTAACTTAATAATAAGAACGCATACTAAGGAGGTGAAAATATGGCAGTTAAAATCAGATTGACAAGAATGGGTTCGAAGAAAAAACCTTTCTATAGAGTTGTTGTTGCAGATTCTAGATCACCAAGAGATGGTAAATTCATCGATCAAATCGGTCACTTCAACCCGCTACTTGAAAGCGATCAAGTTAAACTTGATGCTGAAAAAGCAAAAAAATGGTTAGACAATGGCGCACAACCTACTGACACTGTAAAAGCGCTTTTCAAAAAGCATGGCGTTTACGATGCAAAGTAATGTGCATACGAGGTGAGTAAATGAGCGAATTGGTTAGAATTATTGCGGCATCGTTGGTCGACCATCCTGACAGCGTTGAAGTGAGAGAGATTGAGGGTTCTCAATCTGTTATCATTGAGCTCAAGGTTGCTCCTGAAGATATGGGCAAGGTCATCGGCAAACAAGGTAGAATCGCGAAAGCGATCCGTACGGTTGTTAAAGCTGCGGCGACAAAAGAAAATAAAAGAGTTGTTGTAGAAATCGTACAATAATAAACGGATCGTAGCTATTTCATGTAAATAGCTATTTTCTTTATTATCGATGGAGGAAAAATGGAAGGCTGCTTTAATATGGGCAAAATCGTCAATACACATGGCGTTAAAGGTGAAGTGAAAATTTATCCTTACAGTGATGATTTAGATAAGTTTGAATCATTTGAGTATTTTTATGTTGAAGGTGAAGGCAAGATCAAATTTAAAATCGAGTCGACGCGTGTTCATAAAAACATGGTGCTCCTCAAATTTGTCGGTTATGACGATATCAATAAAGTTATGGGCTTTATGAATAAAAATGTTTATATTGAACGGAAAGACGTCGAAGATGATGGTGAAGGTCACTATGTTGTCGATTTGATTGGCTGTGAGATATTTGACGAAGATGGTGAGTTTATAGGTCATTTAAAAGATGTCCTTCAAAATACAGCACAAGATTTATATGAAATCAGAAAAGCTTCAGATGGCAAGGTATTCTATTTGCCCGTTGTGGATGCGTTTGTGAAAAGCATCGACATAAAAGCGAAAAAAATCATTGTGCACCTCATAGATGGGATTATGTTATGATTTTTAGAGTCCTTACTTTGTTTCCTGAACAATTTGAAGGCTTTATTTCGACGAGTATTATTGGTCGTGCAATCGGTAAAAATGCTATACAAGTTGAAATTGAGCAAATAAGAGACTTTTCGATAGACAAACACAAGAAAGTGGATGATGCGCCTTTTGGTGGTGGAGCAGGCATGGTAATGGCTGTACAGCCATTGCGCGATGCGCTTATGTCTAAACCGCGCTCTGAAAACAGTCGTGTTATATATATGTCTCCAAGAGGAACGACGCTCACTCATGAGAAGGTTGTTTCATTGTCGACATACGATGAAATCACGATCGTGTGTGGACATTATGAGGGTGTGGATCAAAGATTCATCGATCGTTATGTAGATGAAGAAATCTCTATTGGCGATTATGTGCTTACTGGTGGTGAACTTGCTGCGATGGTTCTTATGGACAGCGTAAGTCGTATGGTGGATTCTGTGCTGAAGAACGATGCGTCTGCTGAAGACGAGAGTTTTGTGAACGGCCTACTTGAATACCCACATTATACTCGACCAGTTGAAATCGATGGCGATATGGTGCCAGAGGTTCTACTTTCAGGTCACCATGCTGAAATTGCCAAGTGGCGGCTTGATCAATCGCTTGAAATTACAAAATCAAGACGACCGGATTTGTTTGAGGCTTTCACCAAGAAAGTTCATGATAAACAGACGATTAAAATACTTAAAAAGCACTTGTAAAGTAACCAATGAAATGATATAATACATTTTGTTGTAATACGGATGGTCCTCTTTTAGTGTAAGCTATTAAGAACATCTACGAAGGAAGGAGGTAGTTATATGAACCAAAATATCATTAAGACTATCGATAACGAGCAATTAAGAAATGATCTCCCTAATTTTAACGTTGGTGACACTGTAAAAGTTCACCTTAAAGTAAAAGAGGGT
>DMYC01000272.1:0-2924 GCA_003482695.1 Clostridiales bacterium UBA8960 | reverse complement strand
GTAAGAAAAATTTCTTATGGTGTAGGCGTGGAAAAAACTTTACCAATTCATTCTCCTAAAATCGACAAAATCGAAGTTGTGAGAGAAGGACGTGTAAGAAGAGCTAAACTCAATTACTTGAGAGACAGATTAGGTAAGTCTGCGAAAGTAAAAGAAAAGAAAAAATACTAATAGTGGCGACGCTATAGATCAAAAGGGACCTGATGAGGGTCCCTTTAGATTTTTTACAAATAATGTGATAAAATAGAAAAATAAACCGTAAGTCAGAGTTTAAGGAGCAATAAATGAGCATAAACTGGTATCCCGGTCATATGAAGAAGACCAAAGATTTAATCGATGCGAATTTGAAGTTGGTGGATGTCGTTATCGAATTGCTAGATGCAAGAATCCCTATTAGTAGTCGAAATCCACAATTTGATCAACTGATCGGCCATAAAAAACGCGTTGTTGCATTAAATAAATACGACTTAGCGGATCCACACCGAACGAAGCTGTGGATTCAATATTATGCTAAAATCGGCATAAAAGCGATTCCAATCAACTCGCTGAATGGTGAAGGTTTGGGAGAACTTATAAACGAAGCAAAGGCATCATGTACAGATGTCATCGAGAAGGCTCAGAGACAAGGACGTCTTTTGCGCCCAATTCGAGCGATGATCGTCGGTATACCCAATGTCGGCAAATCGTCACTCATCAATAAACTCGCTGGAAAAAACGCAGCTAAGACCGGCAATAAACCTGGCGTGACGCGGGGAAAACAGTGGATCAGACTTAACAAAGAAGTGGAACTGTTTGATACGCCTGGTATTTTATGGCCTAAGATTGAAGAGGATCTTATGGGGATCAAGCTCGCGTGTTCAGGGGCTATCAAAGATGAAGTGCTAAATATCGAAGACATCGCGTACAACTTAATTGTGCTGTTGCTCGTAGATTATAGAAAAGCTTTTTATGAGCGTTATAAACTCGATGAATCCATTGAAGATGTGGTTGAAATCATGACTGTGATCGGCCGAAAAAGAGGATGTTTAGTCAAGGGCAATGAAGTTGACCTTGAGAAAGCGTCAAGATTGATCGTGGATGAGTTCAGAAAGGGTCAAATTGGTCGAATCACGCTTGAAATACCGAGTTTGCAAAGTGCATTAACGTCTGGAGACACTAATGAAACCGTGTGATTTTGATGGGTTGTCCATTTCAAAAATTAAAGCGCTTGTAAATGGCGCTACTGAAGAAGAACAAAAGAAGTTTGTTGATTTGCTTTACTCGGATTCCAGAGTGGCATGCCATACACTCGCTAAGCAAATTCAAAAAAAAGCCATCGCATATGCAAAAGAAAAAGAACGCATGGCCATGATTTTTGAGTATGAAAAAAACGCTTCTCTCGAGGGGTATAAATTTGTCGCTGGTATAGACGAAGCTGGTAGAGGGCCACTTGTTGGTCCCGTTGTAGCAGCTACCGTCATACTAGGCCCTGACTCGGATTGGTCTGGTATTGATGATTCTAAAAAGCTTACCAGTGAGCAAAGAGCGTACTTTTACGATAGAATCATCACGGAGGCTTTAGGCTACGGCATAGGCGTTGCATCGCATGAAGAAATTGATTCGATCAATATTCTCAATGCCACGAAATACGCTATGGCAAGATCAATCGAAGCGATGTCGATAACACCTGATTTATTGCTTATAGATGCGGTGAAACTAACCGATATACCTACTAAGCAGATCAGTTTAATCAAAGGGGATTCAAAGAGTGCATCTATCGCCGCTGCATCGATACTCGCTAAAGTGACAAGAGATCGAATGATGGTTGCTTTGCATGAGAAGTACCCACACTATGGTTTTGACCAGCATAAAGGTTATGGAACAGATAGGCATTATGCAGCAATTAGAACACATGGGCTGATCCCGGAGCATCGCAAGACATTCTTTAAAGGTTTTATTTGGTAGCCAAGGGGGTCATATGAGAATTACCCAGCAAATGATCGTTCAAAATAGCCTCAACTTGTCCAAAATCACAAATGGTGATTTAAAAAGCTTGGTTGGAAAAGTGATCGAAGGTCAAATCATAAGCGTAAAAGGTGAAAATTTGGCGACTTTACTAAGTGGCGATATGACGCTGACGGTTAATGTTGGCGACTTAAACCTTGCTGAAAATCAAACGGTTAATCTCGAAATATCGGCATTTAAGGATGGCGTGTTATTTGCGAGTCTGTTAAAAGGTTCACCAGTTGAAACGCCTGATGTAAAATGGATGGATTTATTTGTAAGACTTGGCGTCTCTGACACCACTGAGAATAGGGCAATTGTTGAAACGTTGAAGTTTTCGGATATCCCAGTTACGAAAGATCATTTCGTGGCACTTAAGCAAGGCATGAATGAGATCAAGACGTTGGCGAACGAGCTCATGAAGACGGAAATTCCGGATTTGACCAAACAATTGGATGTGCCGCTTAAATCGTTCGTCATAAATCTGATTACACAAAATGCAGGGGGCAATCAACAACCTGTGGCGCTAGTCACGGATTCACCTATACAAAATAGCAGTCAAATGGCAAACCAGGAGGCCACAGTGTCTTTGCCGATAACAGAGGGGCAAGCTGTGCCGGTCAAACTTGATCTTGGGGTCGCAGAGGCTATTTTTTCAGCTTTTGAAGGCGAAGCGAAGGTTCCGCTTAATAATCTGTCAAATACCAATACCATAGAGACATTCCAAGAAGCGGTCATTTCTTTGCTTAAACAGGCCGATTACAAACAAGAGGCTCTTGTGCTTAAAAATGATTTGCCACTGACGCTTAAAAATCTATTTATTGCGTATGATATATTAGGCGATAAAGGAACAGCGTCGCGCATCATGAACGTTTTAAGTAAACTCGACCAAGTGCAGATGCCCAAAGAGGCAATGATGGAGATGATCGAAGTCATCGCCT
>DMYC01000114.1 GCA_003482695.1 Clostridiales bacterium UBA8960 | reverse complement strand
ACGGTTAGAGCGATAAGTGAAGATGAAATCCCATGACCCATTACATCGATGATGGCGTAATGGTATTTTGTAGCGGAGGTTTTTTTGAAATAAATGAAATCGCCTCCAATTTGATTGAATTCTGATAAGAAATAATCGAAATTTAAAACATCATCGGAATACACCTCGGGTAGAAAAGCATTTAAGACTTTCTTGGCAACCTTGACTTCCTTCGATAACTCTTCCAACAACATTTTTTCGCGGGTGATGTTTTTTCCTATTTTCAGGAACTTTTCTATGGAACCATGCGTATTGAAAATCGGTGTGATGGTTGCTTCTTCATAAAACAACTTTGAAGATTTGCTTTTGTTTATAAAGATGCCTTCCCAGACCTTTCCGCTTGTAATTTTGAGCCAAAGCGATTTGTAAAAATCATCGTTATGCTGACCGCTTTTTAAGATGTTTGGTGAGTTTTCCAATAATTCTTCACTTCGGTATTCTGATACAGATTCAAAATAGGGATTGGCATACTGGATAAATCCTTTTCGGTCTGTAATAACGATCGAGTTTTGAGCGCTATTGAACAAATTGTCGAGTAGCGTATTTTCATTTGTAAGCAGTTCAAGATACATTTGCTCTTTGATGGCAGCTTCGAGTTCACTTTTAAAAAAACCGGCTCTAAGCGTCATATGGATGCCAGCATGATTTAGTATGGCGTACACTTCTTCCACATGAGGGACATTGATGACGATCGTATTCATGTATGACGTCCTAATTGTGCTTAAATCTTGGCTGCTAAAGTCGATTTTATCATACTCGATCACTAGTAAATTGTATGTGAAGTTTGGTTTTTCCAAAGTGTGTGAAACGTTGGTTATCGGTTCGCAGAGATTTGTAAATGATTCGATGACAGATAGTATTGGCACATAATAGGTTGATGACGTGACAATATCAATATACAGTGAAAACCGTTTGAACATAGTACGCTCCTATTTGTTTTTTCTGCGGGCTGCTGTTTTCTTTTTCATGACGGAATGTCCAAAAGTGCCTAATGCATCACCAAGTGTGTAATAGGCACCGTGAGCATATGCGATGGGTCTTGCAAGATCGAGTCTGAATTTACCTGTTGAATCAATATAGTCATCTTCAATCGTGATGCCTAATACCTCGGCCAAAAACATATCGTGAGAGCCCAGTTCTAGAATCTGAGTCACTTTACACTCGATATTTACAGGTGATTCAGCAATCATTGGAACATCCGTGAAAGATCCTGACAATTTGGTTAATCCAAGATGGTGGAATTTGTCGAAGTCCCTACCCGATTTTACACCACAAAAGTCGGTTGCTCGGGCGAGTCTTTCGGTTGTCAGGTTGATGACAAATGTGCCAGATTCTTTAATTAAATCGTAAGAGTAACGCTCTTTTCTTACAGAAATATATGTCATGGCAGGTGTAGAACATACGGTTCCGGTCCACGCAATGGTGATGATATTGGATTTTTCCATCGTTCCGCAAGAAACCATAACAGCGGGGACCGGATAGACCATTGTTCCGGGTTTCCATAATTGTTTGCTCATTGAAGGCTCCTTTAACAAGTGTTTCTTAAAGTATAGCAAAAAAAGAATGAATGATAAAGTTTATAAAAAAACACATCTAATGGCTTAATCATATAAAAAAAGGGTAAATCATTATTAGGGACACATATGATTCATGTTTTCCAAATGGCGAAAATGAAAAAAAGGGGGATATTCATATGAAAATTGCGATTCAAGCGGGTTTAGGGGACTTAGAAGCGATCCTTAAAATGAAAGGGTATGATGTTGTGCCATACCGTGATGGTGGAGATAACATCAAAATTACGATTCTTAATGACGTAGATGAGGTGTACGAGGAAATTGATCCAGTTACTTTTATGGGTGAGTCGGATGACGAAATGGTGTTGCTCAATGCTTCCCGGTTAACTCAAGCAGAGATATTGGCATATGTTTCAAAATACATTCAATAAATAATCCAGTTGAAATATTCTCGTGACTGTATTATAATACTGACATTAAGGATATTTCAGCTATGATAAGAAGTAGTAAAATGAACAGACTTTTAGAGAGCCGTTGTTTGGTGAAAAATGGCAGTCGATGCATTTGAACTCGTCTTTGAGCTGTCGATGTGAACTTGCATTAGCATCGACCGGTTTGCACCGTTAAAAGCATCGAGTGGATTGCATATGCAATCAAATAGAGTGGTAACGCGGGTCCTTCGTCTCTAACGAAGGGCTCTTATTTTTTTTTTGAAAAGGGGATTAAACATGCGCGATTACAGGCATAATGAGATTGAGAAAAAATGGCAGGCAATATGGGACGAAAAACAGAGCTTTAGAGCTTATAATGATTTCTCGAAACCTAAATACTTCCCACTTGTTGAGTTTCCATACCCTTCAGGACAAGGTCTTCACGTAGGTCACCCCAGACCGTATACGGCACTGGATATAGTGGCAAGAAAACGCAGGATGGAAGGTTATAACGTACTTTACACGATGGGTTGGGATGCTTTTGGTCTTCCTACGGAAAACTATGCCATTAAAAACAAAATACACCCTGCAAAAGTAACGGAAGACAATGTTAAACGATTCAAAGAACAGTTAAAGAGTTTGGGACTTTCATTTGATTGGTCTAGAGAAATCAATACGACGGATCCCAAATACTATAAGTGGACTCAATGGATTTTCATAAAATTGTTTGAAAACGGCTTGGCTTATAAAAAAGAAATGGACATCAATTGGTGTACATCATGTAAAGTCGGTCTTGCCAACGAAGAAGTTGTAGGTGGCGTTTGTGAGCGCTGTGGTGGTGCAGTTGTAAAACGCGCAAAATCACAGTGGATGCTTAAAATAACAGAGTATGCAGATCGATTGATTGACGATTTGGATGGTTTGGATTATATTGAGCGCGTTAAAGCACAGCAAAAAAATTGGATCGGTAAATCCATTGGCATGGAAGTGGATTTCAAAACGACTGCAGGCGACGACTTGAAAGTGTACACGACTAGACCAGATACGATTTACGGAGCAACCTATATGGTCGTAAGTCCTGAACATCCGATGATCGATCAAAGAAAAGATGATATTCTCAACTATGATGCGCTAATCGCATACAGAAATGAAGCGAAGCTAAAATCGGATTTCGAGCGGACAGAGCTCAATAAAGACAAGACGGGTATTGAAATAAAAGGGATTAAAGCAATCAATCCTGCATCAGAATCAGAAATCCCGATATTCATTTCGGATTACGTCTTAATGACGTATGGAACAGGTGCAATTATGGCCGTTCCTGGTCACGATTCAAGAGACTGGGAATTTGCAAAAATGTTTGACTTGCCTATTCTTGAAGTCGTTTCAGGTGGCAATGTTGAGATTGAAGCATATGAGGATTCTGAAAATGGTATTTTGGTGAATTCACCCGTGATTAATGGTTTAAATGTCCCTGACGCTAAGGAAAAAATTGCGGCATTCTTAGAAGGAAAAGGCATTGGAACAAAAAAAATAAATTTCAAACTTCGCGACTGGGTATTCTCAAGACAAAGATACTGGGGGGAACCAATACCTCTTGTAAGTTGCGCATCTTGTGGTTGGGTCGCTCTTCCAGAGTCTGAATTGCCTCTTACGCTTCCTGAGGTGGAAAGTTATGAACCGACTGATAATGGAGAATCGCCACTTGCCACTATGTCTGAATGGATTGAAACGACATGTCCAAAATGTGGCGGACATGCGCATCGTGAGACGGATACAATGCCTCAGTGGGCTGGTTCCAGTTGGTATTTCTTAAGGTATTGTGATCCGGACAATGACGAGGCGTTCGCGAGCATGGAAGCCCTCAATTACTGGATGCCAGTGGATTGGTACAATGGTGGAATGGAGCATACGACATTACACTTGCTTTATTCAAGATTTTGGCATAAATTTTTATTCGATATAGGCAAAGTCAACACGACAGAGCCTTATAACAAAAGAACGTCTCATGGCATGATCATGGGTGAGAATAATGAAAAAATGTCTAAATCACGTGGAAATGTCGTGAACCCGGATGATATTATCAAGTCTTTTGGCGCAGATACTTTAAGATTATACGAGATGTTCATCGGCGATTTTGAAAAAAGCGTGCCTTGGTCGGATAATAGCGTTAAAGGATGTAGACGTTTTCTTGACCGCATTTGGAATTTCAGCGAAGATGTTGTTGAAGGCGATGCTTTTTCACCAGAACTTGAAATTATTATGAATAAAACGATCAAGAAAGTTTCAGAAGATTTCGAGACGTTGAAGTTCAATACGGCAATCGCTGCTATGATGAGCTTAATCAATGAATTTAAACGTGTAGGAAAAGTGAATCGAGCAGAGTTTAAGACTTTGTTGGTCCTTCTCAATCCGGTGGCACCCCATGTTACAGAAGAGTTATGGCAGTCTATGCAATTTGGTGGCATGATTACAGAGCAAGAGTGGCCTAAATACGACCCTAACAAGACAACAGAAGAAGTTATTGAAATGGCGGTTCAGATCAATGGCAAAGTAAGAGGGTAAATTCAGATTCCAATTGACGCAGATGGTGAAATGGCAAAAGCCTTGGCG
>DMYC01000288.1 GCA_003482695.1 Clostridiales bacterium UBA8960 | reverse complement strand
ATAAATCAGATTAAAGAAGCGAACGAGGACTTAGCCTAATGCTTAACTTTTTTAAATTAGCCCACACACCACAGGTATGAAGGTTAGAGATACTTCTTCCTAGAAGAAGTCATCATATTCTTTTCTAAGATGTCCAAATGTTCAAGGCTCATGCCTGTCCCTTTTGCCACACAGCTAACGGCATCATCAGCAATATATGTCGGTATGCCTGTGCGTTTTTCGAGCAATTTGTTAAGGCCATGAAGCAAAGAGCCTCCACCTGTCATGACGATGCCTCTTGAACTGATGTCTGATGCAAGTTCAGGTGGTGTTTTCTCTAAGACGAAATGAACCGCGTCTGCGACAGAGTTGACAACTTCTTGTAACGCTTCAAGCATTTCATCGCTAGAAATGGATATATTTTTAGGTAGGCCTGTTATGAGGTCTCTGCCTCTACAGTCCATCTTAACGGTCTTTGTTCTAGGGTAAGCCGTTCCGACGTTGATTTTTAATTCTTCAGCCGTACGCTCACCTATTAATAGATTATGTTTCTTTCTCATGTACTTGATGATCGCCTCATCAAATTTATCACCGGCAACTTTAATGGACGTACTTACGACGATGCCACCGAGAGAGATCACGGCGATGTCTGATGTACCACCACCGATATCGATGACCATATTGCCATCCGGCTTGGTGATGTCAAGTCCAGCACCAATCGCAGCTGCGATCGGTTCTTCGATTAAAAACGTCTTACCGCCGCCAGCTTCCATCGTCGCATCTAGTACAGCACGCTTTTCAACTTCAGTGACGCCACTCGGTACACAAATAATAATCTTAGGTTTAAACAATCTTCTTTTGCCACACGTTTTATTTATAAAATATCTGAGCATTCTCTCTGTCACATCGTAATCAGAAATGACGCCATCTTTAAGCGGTCTGATCGCGATGATGTTACCCGGTGTTCTACCGAGCATCTTTCTCGCTTCATTGCCTACTGCGAGGACTCTGTCTGTGTTTTTATCTATAGCAACGACTGAAGGTTCTCTCAGTACGATGCCTTTTCCTTTTATGTACACCAGTACACTGGCTGTACCCAAGTCAATCCCAATTTCTGTGCCTACGCCAAACATTTTGCGCCACCTTCCATTAATATTTGTACGCTACGATCTATGCTTCAACTCTTCTAATCTTAGCGCCTAGGCTTACTAAATCTTTTTCAATTTGCGGATACCCTCGATCAATATGATAAATCTCATCGATTTCAGTTGTGCCTTCTGCGATAAGTCCTGCGAGTACAAGTGCCGCACCCGCTCTAAGGTCTGTCGCTTTAACTTGTGCGCCTTGCAGCTTCTTCACCCCTTGAATGACTGCACTATGGCCCTCGATTTTAATATTTGCACCCATGCGATTGATTTCTGCCACATGTCTAAAGCGGTTTTCAAAAACGGTTTCTGTGATGACACTGGTGCCTTCAGAAACAGATAAAAGTGCCATAAATTGTGCTTGCGCATCTGTTGGGAAACCTGGATATGGAAGTGTCGTCAAATCCACTGACTTAAGTGGTCCTGTCGTATAAACCCTTATTCTGTCATCATCATCTTCTACTGTGACGCCCATTTCTCTAAGTTTAGCAGTCACCGGTTTTACGTGACTGGATACGACGTTTTCAATCGTGATATCGCCACCTGTCAATGCAGCAGCCACCATATAAGTTGCAGCGATGATTCGGTCAGGAATGGTCTGATGACGCGTGCCACCTAACTTTTCAACGCCTGTTATTCTAATCGTATCTGTACCTGCGCCTTTGACGTTAGCGCCCATCTCATTTAGAAAGTTGGCCAAATCAATTATTTCAGGTTCTTTCGCAGCATTTTGAATGAGTGTAAGTCCCTTTGCTGTCGTCGCTGCCATCATGATGTTTTCTGTCGCACCTACGCTTGGAAAGTCGAGGTAGATTTCAGAGCCAACAAGACCGTTCTCCGCTTTTGCTTCTATATAACCATGACCAAGTGTCACTTCAGCGCCCAGCGCTTGAAACCCTTTTAAGTGCAGATCGATGGGTCTGGCCCCAATCGCACACCCCCCAGGCATGGATACTTTTGCGATGCCTTTTTTTGCTAAGAGTGGACCCATCACTAAAAAAGACGCTCTCATCTTTTGAATCAACTCATAAGGCGCCTCACATTTAAGTTCCTTCGCTGGGTAAATCTCTATCACTTCGTTTACTCGATCGTAATTCGATGTCATACCGAGCGCGCCAAGTAAAGTAAGCATCACTTCAACATCGATCAGTTCAGGTACACTTTCTATCGTGCATGTTTCATCTGCCAAAATAGATGCAGCCATAAGCTTTAAAACCGAATTTTTCGCACCTTTTATCTTAACTGAACCTCTAAGTGGTTCACTCTTTTCTACGAGTAGCTTAGCCAATATAATCCTCCATTCATAACTTGTGTCTCTCTATATAAAGTAATATGCTTATTTTCAACTTAATTCAGTAAACCAGTTTAAACTGGACATAGTCATTTATTATTATATATAAAATGTTTCTCACTATCTATACCTTTTTACATTTTTTTAAAATTAATTTATGTTCACAAAGACAAAAGGGACGCAAGTGCGTCCCTTTAAAGCATAATCCATGATTATTTTCTTACTTCTCTTAACTTGATACGGTTGATCGCTCTTTCAAGCGCCAGTCTTGCTCTTATGACATCTACACCTTTTTCATTGCCTTCTTGAATGCGTTTTTCGGCACGTCCTTTTGCCACAAGCGCCCTTTCAAGATCGATTTCATCCACCCACTCGGCAGAATCGACGATGACAGTGACTTTATCTTCAGTAACGGTGACAAATCCCGCAGAACACGCCGCAAAATCAAAGGACTGGTCGTCCTTTCTAACGCGCATGCTTCCGATACGAAGTGGTGCAACCAGAGGTTCATGGTCATATAAAATTCCTATGTCGCCCTCTGTCGTTCTGACGATTACCATGTCCGTCTCTCCCTCAAAGAAGTTACGGTCAGGTGTTACGACTTCGAGCATGAATTTTTTGCCCATTAAGTCACCCCCTATTGAGCTCTACTTTTCTTAAACTTTTCAACAACATCCTCAATCGCGCCGCAATATAGGAAAAATTGTTCAGGAATATCATCGTGAAGCCCATCTAAGATTTCTCTGAAACTTCTTACCGTTTCTCTAACCGGTACATAAACACCTTTCGTGCCAGTGAATTGTTCCGCTACGTTAAATGGTTGTGATAAGAATCTTTGAATCTTTCTCGCACGGCTTACGACAAGCTTATCGATGTCAGAAAGTTCATCCATACCTAGGATTGCGATGATATCTTGAAGCTCATTGTATCTTTGAAGTATTTCCTGGACATCACGCGCTACAGTGTAGTGCTCTAGCCCAACTACATCAGGTGTCAAGATTCTCGATGTGGAATCAAGTGGATCTACCGCAGGATAAATACCAAGCTCCGAAATTTTTCTCGAGAGAACCGTCGTTGCATCGAGATGCGAGAACGTCGTCGCAGGAGCTGGGTCAGTAAGGTCATCTGCAGGCACGTAAACCGCTTGAACGGAAGTGATCGAACCTTTAGTGGTGGACGTGATACGCTCTTGGAGCGCACCCATGTCCGTTGCAAGTGTCGGCTGGTAACCAACGGCACTTGGCATACGGCCTAAAAGTGCAGAAACTTCAGAACCCGCTTGTGTAAATCTGAATATATTATCAATAAACAAAAGAACGTCTTTGCCTTCTTGATCACGGAAATACTCCGCCATCGTAAGACCTGAAAGCGCAACACGCATTCTCGCGCCTGGTGGTTCATTCATCTGTCCGAAAACAAGCGTCGTCTTGTCGATAACGCCAGATTCTTTCATTTCATGGTAAAGGTCATTTCCTTCTCTCGTACGCTCGCCAACGCCAGCAAATACAGAAAGGCCACCATGGTTTGTTGCAATATTGTTAATAAGTTCTTGGATGATTACGGTCTTACCAACACCCGCACCACCGAATAGACCAATCTTACCACCTTTTGCATAAGGTGCGATAAGGTCGACGACTTTGATGCCCGTCTCAAGCATTTCAGAGCTTGTGCCTTGCTCAGCAAATGCTGGAGCAGGTCTGTGTATCGGCCAAAACTCTGCCTGAGATTTGTCGATTTGACCTTGTTCGTCAATCGTCTCACCAAGTACGTTTATGAGTCTGCCTAGTGTTGCTTTACCAACTGGTACAGATATGGGTGCGCCTGTAGATACTGCATCGATTCCTCTGATAAGACCATCTGTCGAGCTCATGGAAACCGCTCTGACAGTATTGCCTCCGATATGTTGCAATACTTCTGCAACAACCTGGATACCTTTATAATCAATTTTGACAGCATCGTAAATATTAGGAAGCTGATCCGCTTCAAATCTAATATCGAGTACAGGTCCGATGATTTGCACGATTTTTCCAATCGTTTGATCCATACTCTTCCACTCCTTTTCAATAATTATTTTAGTGCTTCAGCACCACCAACAATTTCGGATATCTCTTGTGTGATCGCCGCTTGTCTCGCTTGGTTGAAAGACAATGTCAGCTCTTCGATAATCTCTTCAGCGTTATCGGAAGCGTTCTCCATCGCAATTCTTCGAGCTGCTTGTTCAGAAGCGGATGACTCCACCATGCCGCCATATAATGTGCTCTCGATATATTTAGGAATGATATATTTCAGCACTTCTTCTGGAGACGGTTCATAGTTCACCACTTCAATTGGACCATCGTCTTGTTTCATAGCAGGTCTCTCGATCGGGAGAAGCATAAGTGATGTCGCCACTTGAGAAATCGTACTCGCAAAACGTGTGTATACAAAATGAATCGAATCGACTTCGCCCTTTTCAAAGAGGTCAATCGCCGCTTTAGCCACCTGTGCAGCGTGGATGTATTCCGGTTTCTCTGATATATAGAGGAAACTGTCCACGATGTTGTAACCCAATTGTCTCAAAATATCGTGCGCTTTCTTACCGACGGTGATGAATTTCGCATCGGTCTTAGATGGCGCCGTCTCAAGCGATTTCTTGATCGCATTGACATTGTAACCACCACATAATCCACGATCTGAAGTCACGACGATGAATAGTGGCTTAACGCCATGCTCACTCGAAATGTACTTGCTTTTGATGCTCTTATCAGAGCTTAAAATATCGTGAACCGCTGCTTGAATGGTTTCGAAATAGGGTTTGGTGATTTCCATTCGATCTCTTGCGCGTTTTAGCTTTGCAGTAGATACGAGCTCAAAAGCTTTTGTAATTTGCATGGTGCTGTCC
>DMYC01000084.1 GCA_003482695.1 Clostridiales bacterium UBA8960 | reverse complement strand
CGCATGAACCGTCGTCATAGACGCCGTAACGATTTTTGACGTCTCCGGATTGCTCATCAGCGGTTTCATCATATGAGACAGCCCCGTCGTCGTACAGCTTGTCGCAGACAAAACATGATGCTTCATCGGGTCGTATTTTGCGTGGTTGATGCCATACACGAACATGCCACTGTCTTCAGGCATTTTCTGCGATGCGTCCTTTATTTTAAACGGCGCACTCAAAATGACCTTCTCCGCACCCGCCTCGAGGTGGCCACGAAGGCTCCCCTTCGGATGATCCGCAGGTGTCGTCGGATCCAAAAATACGCCCGTACAATCCACAACAACGCGCACCCCTTCTTTATTCCACTCGATGTCTCTAGGATTTCTCGCTTTCGTCAATATTTTTACCGGAATCCCATCCATCTCAATTATACGTTCAGCCGCATCAATCAACTTCACATTGCAAGACTTACCAGACAAACCATACATGAACCGATCAATCGAGCCGTACGTCGAATCGCTTGAAAGGTACTGCATCACATCCTCCATGCTCTTGCCGATTTCACGGCCTGCATTGATCACGATGCCATCGAAATGCTTCATATTCAAGTGATTCCAAAGTGTCAACTTTCCGATTCTGCCAATCCCATTAATTCCCAACAACCTCTTGCTCTGCATCATAATACTCACGATAAAGCCTCCTAATTTAAAATTATCCAATATATATTTTTCCCAAACTGCCATCCACAGTAATCAAATCACCCGGCCGCAGCACATGCCCGCCTATGGAACACGAACGATTCACATCATCAACCACCAAAGCCTTGCAATTGACGACACACACTTTCCCCAGCCCCACAGCCGTAACCGCCGCATGAGACGTAAGGCCGCCTTTCGCCGTAACCACTGCATCCGCCTCAAAAATGAGCGGAATATCGTCGGGCACCGTATAAGGGCGAATGAGCACGACTGGCCGCGGCAAACGGCTCAAATCGCCTTCATCAAACGCCACAGAGCCCGTCATCACGCCACTGCCCACACCTAATCCTCTACCGATCAAATGCTTCTGGTCGCAAAGATCACCCTGTCGCATCATGTCCTCAATAGACCTGAGTTTTTTCAGCTTTTGATTGCGCACCTGCAATATATAAAGATCTTCCGGTGCATCGGACTCAAATGTGAACTCGATTTCCTGATGCACAAAGCCATGCGCGTCGATGAGCTTCTTCGCATGACCGAGTAACGCCCCATAAATCTGAGGAAAATCAGACTCAAGCGACAGCCCAACATCAAGCTGCTTCGATTTCCTTTGTTGCTCACTAATCGGAAACGTGTTGACCAACCCCGATACAACATCCTCCCCTTGACTGCATGGCACAAAATCGCCATATAGATGAATGCCCGACATGCGCTCAAACGGACTGTTTGTAAAAAGCACCCCCGTACCTGAACGCGGCGAGCGATTGCCCATCACCATATTTTGAACCAAAACCGCCGTTCCCCACTCCTCAGCGATTTCCATATGCTTGCGATAGACGCTTGCACTGCTGGAAAACCACGAATCCAGAACCGTATAGATGACTTGATTCAGCTGCTTTAGCGGGTGTTGTTCCAATACAAACCCGTTCATCTTCAGCACTTCATGATAAGCAAGCGACATCTGTCGCATCGCATCTGCACTCAGCTCAGCCTTCAGCTCGACATCATGCAGTGCTTTGAACCGCTTCATGACGCGTTCAAAAGCTTCCCGTTCGATGCCTAGTGCCATGCCATAACTTTGAATGAATCGTCTGTAACTGTCCCAAGCCGTCCAAGACTGACCGTCCAAACGACTCATCGCCTCGGCCGTCTCAAAGTTCATACCGACATTTAAAAACGTTTGCATCGCACCAGGCATGGAAAATGTGGCGCCAGACCTTACAGATAAAATAAGAGGGTTCTCCGGGTCGCCAAAACGTTTCCCAGACCTTTTCTCCATACGGCGAATCTGCTTGAGAATCATCGCATCGAGTTCTTTTTTTATGAATTTATGCTTCTTAATCGTCTCCTTATGCCTAAAGACTTCCGTCGTCAGGATAAAACCATCTGGCACAGGAAAACCTAAACCATACAGTTTTTTCATGAAAAATGCTTTTGTCCCTAAAAACACTTGATTGTCCAGTGCTTCCGTCGGCACATCGAGTGCTGTCACCATATTGCTCGGGCTGTAAGTCATCATGTTTTGAATCATCTCAGGCGAGTAATTTTCTCGCATATGATCAAAAACGCTGATGATTTCGGTGATCAAGTGGTCCAAATCACCAATAAGGAATGCCGAAAACAAATGGTCTTTATAAAAATGCTCCTTAGCCTTCATAGGATTCGGAAAGTTTGGCAAAATGCGTCTGAGCGCACCATCAAATGCATCTATGAAATATTCCTCGATGATTTGTTTTACATCACGTGCCATGAACTGAAAAATATTGACATACTGATCATATGAAAAACTTGGCGACGTCAGGCTGTACTTAAACATCGTCAACCTGGAGTTAAACGTCTCGTTCACGATGCCGTCAAGTGCCAGCCCTTCTTTGAAAAGTTCAAGTATCGCGTAAAGTTCTTTAAGTGTTTTTGCCGTCATATAGCTTAGATTGATCGACCTTATGGCTTTTCCGAGAAGCTTCTCGACGGTTTTTTCTAGGCGATAGATTAGACCAAGCGCTTCAAATTTGGGCTCGATATATTGACCGTACATCGACGGAATTCCTGCGGCCACGTGGCGCTTATAAAATATATTCTCAAAGCCCGTACTTTTTTCAGGACTTAAAATCACACTTTTGAGTTGCGCCATCATCTCATACAGAACGTAAATGGCATCGTGATATGCGCTATCTTTCAGGTGAGTGTCCAGCGCTTCATATTGTGATAACGCAATAAAATCGTTTGACTTGACCATTTCCAGAATATCTGACGCTTCAAGCGAATATTTGTCACATAGCAAAGCATGCACTTTAAAAATGGTCATAACACGCAATCGGTCGCGTTCGTTTCCAGCTTCTAGCGTGCCTATATGTTTCTCGATGACCTCGACCGGCATATCGTGTAGTGCACCTGAGTGCGTTTCCAAAGACATGCCCGTGCGTTTGGCAAGCGAGAGCATCACCTCGTTCACGCCATCCACCCACTCCGTACGCTGAGTCGCATGCTTTTCTTGGATCCACGCCATGACATCAGATGGCAGTTTGCCCTTAAGCTTTCCAATATCCTTTGTCAACCAATACTCGACGATGCTGCGAATCAATCCTATGTGGGTGTTGTTGCTCTCAGTGTGAATTTGCTTTCTAAGAAAATGAATGAGATGATCCTGCCGCATGGATAATTCATCTAGCGCCGTGGAATACTCCCTAAGTTTGCCTTCTGCACCAATATCCCGAAAATAGATGGGAAACAATTTCGCAAGCTGTTTGATTTCACGATACACAGGTGTAATGTCTGCATTTAGAAGCTTGGTGACATCACGCTGGAAAAGGTCCGTATCAGAGATGAAGATGCCGCCGAGTTTTAGGTTGACGATTAACGCCGAAAGCAGTTCACGCATCTCGCTTGGCGCGATGCATATCAGATCGAGCCATGTGCGAATTTGCTTGATATGGTTAACATTCACCTCGGCACGCCACATGTTATTGAGTTTGATAACACCTGGGTAATCAAAGCCGAAATCGATCAATTGGGTGACAAAAAAGCGTTGGTGTTCCGCTTCGCATCCGCCTATCACCTCGCGTCCCAGTGTCGCGATACAATCCAGCACAGTCCCACCTTGAGTTGGTTTTATGATCTTAAGCTCCGACATGATCATCGCGATAAAATCAGGCACTTCGGTCTTATCGAGTTCTCCGAATACAGAACGCAGATTTCGGTTGATGTCGTAAATCAAATGGGTTTCCAGATGTGCCATGCCAGGTACTCTCAGCATAAAATACAAATAATGGAACGTATCAAGATGGCTATCCATCTCCTTCGCGAAACGCCGATGATGATTTGAAATATCGTTGAACGACATGAGTCCATGAAGCGTATCCCAGTCTTTCGCTGCATCAAGTTCACGTGAAAGCGCTAAATAAAACGGCTTTCCAATTCGGTCTAAATCTCGAATCGTCAACTTGTGCATCAGATGCGCTTTTGACTCGAACCACGCCTCAATATTAGTGGTCTCATCCCAATACGCATAACACCGCATTAAAAATAACTTCACAAGTCTGGTCACATCCGCTTCAAACGTTGCGTCACGCGCGATTCGGTCCAGATACATTTTATAGACTCTAGAACTTTCAAAATGAATCTTTGGACTTTTTTCAAAATCAGCCTCTATCAACTTAAGTAAGTACCGAATTGTGTTTTCGGGTACAGAATTAAGCGATGCCAATCGATCTACGTATTTTGCCAAGCATCTGATGAGTGACTCTTTATTTTTATCCTCAACTGTGCGAGCCAGTTGTATGCCAAAAATGTCTGCGAACACACGATATGCGCTCTCAGCATCGTCACTTTTTTCATAAAACCACAGATCACTCAAGCAAATTTCATGCAACATCTCTATTACGATTGCATCGTTTCGATAAGGATGGTTCAGCTCACGCAAAAAGGTTTCTGTTCTTTTATGAATGTCCCAATTTGAAGATGAGCGCTCTAAAAGCCACTTATGTACTTCTGGCAACTCGATATGGGGCATTTGAGTTTGAGCCAAATTGGCTTCAAGCGCTTTAGATGATAACGATTCAGTCATAGCCGCTCCTATTCTGGGATAAATATCGTCCCCAAGCGATAGTATAACATATTTTTACGTTTCGATAACCCTAGATATTTTAACGATTTGGTAACAACCTAATTGTTTCTGAATTTTTCGAAGCGTGGGCTTTTTCTATAATAGAAAAGCGTACTGATACTCAAAATCACACGGATGATAAAAGGAATGATATACGCAGTGGAAAGTGGGTCCCATATCGCTTCTCCGATAAATATATACGTCAATAAGCTAGGAGAAATACCGATTAGGGATGCAGAAATGAATGTTCTGTAAGTGACATTTGTGGTGCTGAGCAGTAGACTGATGAAATCCACAGAAGGATTGGGCACAACGCGAAGCATAAGGGTCATTAAAAAACCCTCCTCTAGGTTCATGGAAAGCAATTTTCGTGTTTTTTTATTTTTGGACAATATCTCTGATACTTTTTCTTGACCGAGTCGCCTGCCGATCACAAATGTCAAAGTAAACTCGATGGCAATCAAAGCATATGTTAGAACAATTGCTTGGAAAAGAGGTAAAAATGCACCAGAAGCGATAAATAAAAGCGCAATCGGAATGACAAAAGTGATGGCCTTTAAACTGTAAAGTGCGACTAAAATAAATAGCCCTCTATTTGGCGAGGCATTTATAAAAGCGATGACATCCTTAGGGTCAACTGTCGTAA
>DMYC01000245.1 GCA_003482695.1 Clostridiales bacterium UBA8960 | reverse complement strand
GTGTATTCGTCTGACACAGATTTGACTCCTTATGACACAGGTGCTTATGCGTCTAGCACGACGTACGTATCGGGTAATAGTGTCAGAATCGCAGCTGAGAAGATGAAACAGGCCATCATAGATAAAGCGAAGGCTTTTTTCGGCGTCGACCATGTTGAGTTTGATGGTAAAATGCTAAAGGCAGAAGGGCATGAATTGACTTTGAAAGCGTTTTCAACGAAAATTTACTATTCTGAACATCAGGAGCAGCTCATCACACATGGTTCATTTGTGGGCGAAGTTTCGCCACCACCTTATATGGCTGCAGCTTGTGAAGTTGAGATCGATTTGCGCACAGGACATATTCAGGTGGTGGATTACCATGCTGTTGTGGATTGTGGCACGCCTATCAATCCGAACTTAGCGCGTATTCAAGTTGAAGGTGCACTGCTTCAAGGGATTGGCATGGCGCTATATGAAGAAGCCAAATACCTAGAAAATGGTCACTTGTACAACAACTCGTTTTTGACTTATAAAATTCCGACGCGGATGGATGTAGGGCCACTTCATGTTTCATTTGCAGAAAGTTATGAACCGACAGGTCCTTTTGGCGCAAAATCAGTGGCTGAAATAGGCATCGACACACCACCGGCGGCTATAGCCAACGCCATCTTCAATGCAACAGGTGTGCGCATCAGAAAACTGCCGATTAAAAGTGAGGATTTATGGATGATGTTGCAGAAGCAAAAAGCGTGATATAATATTCAAAATAGATAGGGACGGTCATAAGACCGTCCCTATCCTTTTTTATACTTCACTAAATTAAACTTCCAATTCTTCCTCTTCATCGTCGAATAACGTATTAAACGCTTCGGATACAAGGGCATACTCATCGTCGCTGACGATTTCAGTAAGTTCCAAACTTTCATCATCATGCTCAACAAAGCCATAAAGCAATGCGATTTCTTCTTCTGGATGGAGGAGCGCAATATATTCCTTACCATCCACTTCAAATATTTCGATAATTGGACATATTAACTCTTCACCATTTTCTAGTTCAAGTGTTACAGTATGCACATGATGATCATGATCGTGGTCATGGTCATGTCCGCAGCCACATGCGTGATCCGCGTCATGATTTGTTTTGTTTTCAGACATAATTTCACCTCATAAATTTATATCTCTGATTATACACAGTTTAGCCTTCGGTGTCGACCCATAATTGTCTTTATAATATTCCAAGGTGATTTTTAGCGGAGGGAAGCTTTTTAAAAAAAGCATCGTAAAAATCGAAGTCGCTTTTTGCTTCAATATGAAAAAAAACATCCAATACATACTGGTTTGTTGATCCAACTTCTTCAGTGTCTCGCATGAACTTCATGCGAAATTCAAGTGCCTTGTTGAAATTATGCCACGCCAATATAAAAGCTTTGTTGGCAGCATAATGATCTATACCAATCCACTTTTCAACCTTTATTTTATCAAGTTTTGGTTTTATACAAGCATTGGTCTGCAAGATGAATTTGAAATCACCTTGATTATCATATACACGACCTAGTGGAAACAGACGGCAAATGCTAGGACGGCTAGCATGAATCGTGCATCTTCCCTCTTGACTCAAGAAACTGCAACACGCCTGAGCGCCTAACATTCTTAAATAAGGAAAATGACGCTTGCCTTTTAGACAAAGTTCAAGTTTTTCAAGCAACAGATCATCAAAAGACATTTGAGTTGCAGTTGTCATTTTGAACACATCGTATGGATTGAGTTCAACAAATCCCCCAACACCATAGCAACAGGCACTGCAACCACCACATCCGTTTGTATCTGCTCTAACGAGATCATCTATGTCATAAAGTCGACCATCTGAAATATCATGAAGATTGATTTTTTGATTCATGTTTCCTCCTGTTAATCATCTTATGATTATATCAGATAAAAGATGGACTTGACTATCGTGTTTGAAATATAAAAATCAACATGGGATTTGCATGTTAGCTTTAACTGGAGTAGGGTATAAAGAGTGAAACATCCACTTGGAGGGTATTATGAAACTATTGCTTGTGCGTCACGGTGAACCAAGTTATACACCCTGTACGCAAAGGGAACTTAAAGGACAAGGGCGCGATTTAGCAGCACTCAATGACGATGGCATCCATCAAATTTTGAGTGTATCGGTTCCAAAACTTGTAGATCGTGGTGTAGAAATCATCTTGTCATCGCCTTATACAAGGTCTTTGCAAAGCGCTGCGATAATAGCGAGTAAATTGGGACTCATCACGAAAGTCGTTCATGATTTGCATGAGTGGATTCCAGATTTGACATTTAATTATAGCTCGTTTAAAGAATTGAAATTCATATATTCTGATTTTTATGAGCATAAAGGCATCAGAAAACCACCTGTTCTGGAACCGTCAGAATTACACTGGGAAGAACTTGAAACCTTTAGAAACCGTGTGGAAAATGCACTTAAGCCGTTTTGTACGGTCTATGACTGTGTTGCGGTTGTTTCGCATGGCATGGTGATTCAGTCGTTAACAGGAAAAACCGTGGGGTATGGCGAAGTGGTGGAAATCGAGTTTGATGAAAATTTTGTATGGCCGCAGTGGGTTTTTAAAGAGCCTTGACTAAAGCGTTCGTGTCCATGTAAAGTATTAACGGGTATTAATGCTATATTAAATCAAAAGGAGTGCTTATGCCAAAGTTGTTCGAGTACCAATTGACGGATAAAGAAGTGATTGAAAATATTTTCGATAATGAATCTTATCTAATGAACCATGTTGTGATGCCTATCGGGAAAACCTTTCCAAAGCATCCTACGGATGCTGAAGTGACCATCGTTGTGCTTAGAGGCACATTAAGCGCTCAAGCGGACAATAATCAGCCGGTTCTAGTAAAACGCGGCCAAGTCATGCAGGTAAAAAAAGGGACAGAATCGCTGTTGTTCAACGCGGGTGAAGATGTCGTCGAGCTTTTGGTGCTTAAGGTAAGGTAAACCATTACGCCCGAAAGACTGTTATTTTGAAAAACAAAGAAAGTAGCAATTGCAGTGTGTCTGTCAATTACTACTTTTTATTTTGGTTCCATTACGTCGGGTGTAATGCCTTATTTTATTATGCCACCCCAAACGAGCACATTCGTGATCACGAGCAAAATCGGGAAGGAGAGTGCGGTTCTATAGACAAATACTTTGATAACATCGAAGAAATTGAGACCGATTTTACTTTTGGCAAGTACCATTCCGGTTTCAGACATGAACACCAACTGAGTAAAGGCGAGTACGCCTATGAAGAAACGCGATGCCTCGGATGCAGATGCGCTGATGAAAAGTGAAGGCAGATACATATCTGCAAAACCCACAATTGATGCAGGTGCCATCATAGCGGCAACCTCGGCACTGTATCCGATCAATTGGTATAGCGGTACAAGTGGTGTTGCAAGGATATTGAAAAGCGATGTGTGCTCCGCAAGAACGAGCGCAACGGTACCCACCAGCATGATAATCGGAAGAAAACCAACATAGATATGAGCAATGCTTCTCAGTGTCCCGATCACAGTCTCAAAGAGATTCACTGAACCCGCTTGTGTTTCAGCTGTCACAAGTGCATGCCTCAGCACACTTCTGTCACTTGGAACTTCGATGCGAACAGGTGTGACGCCATTATAATAATCGGGCCCGAACTTTGCAAGAGGTAAACGTGCTGTAATCAAAGCGATGATGACCGTAACAAGCGCAATCGAGCCATAGAAAATCGGAAAAATACCTGAAAAACCAAGCTCTTCAGCAACGGCTGACGCGAAAGCGATTCCGACGATGGAAAAGCTGGTCGCAATGATATATGCTTCACGTCGGTTATAATAACCACGCTGGTATTGTGTATCGGTCACCACAATCCCAATCGTACCATCACCAACAAACGATGCGATAGCATCAATAGCCGAGTAACCTGGCACTTTGAATACCTTTTCAACAAATTTGCCGATCATCGTCCCTATGAACTCCACCGATCCAAAATGCGTGAGCAACGGAAGAAACAAAAGCCCTGCAAAAAAAGTGATATAAAGTGTGGTTAAGAGGCCGCCATCACCAGCCATCAACCCTCCAGTATTTGGATCGAGAATTAAACCGGCCCAAGACGTGTCCACAAACCACTCGCCAATGACCATTAGATATAAAAGTGATCCTAGAATTCTCATGACAGCGTTTAAAGGGGATGCTTTGAACAGGTCGTTCAAGGTGTTGTATTTTGAGGTGTAAACTGAAAATACCAAAGTGCCAAGTAAAACGACCCATGCACTGAACTGTGTGAACGATATAAAGGCATCAAAGTAGTTTGATGTAACAATATTCACAATATGCGAAATCGCAATTCGCTTTTCTCCGCCCAACTCAAAAGGGACCAAGAAAAAAATGAAACCTAAAATTGAAAGTGCTATAAATTTAAAACGGTTCATATAAGTGTAATCCTCCATGTCTATATTGAAAATGCATCTTTGCCATAATAGCACAAGCACCTGGGCGATTCAATACCAAACAGGCATATTAAATAAATTTAATGTATAATTATACACCTTGACGACGTGGAACTTTTTACTGTGCCAAACGTCTAAATCATATAAACGATAAATGGAGGTACAATATGAAATATAAATACCACAAACTTGGATTAGCTTTACTCGCGCTGACAATAATCACCACGTCAAGCAGCTTTGCTGCAGCGCCATTTAATGATATCGAATTCAGTCGTTACAAATCAGACATATTGATGCTACAGGAAAAAGGCATCATTCATGGAAAAGGGAACGATAAATTTGACCCTTATGCTGTTTTGACAATGGCGGAGGGTATCCACCTCATCAACGCAAGCTTCGGCCTTAACCTAGATCACGTACGATTCTTCAAAGAACCGCTGGCCACAGACTACTTCATCAATGCGGATGATGACGCATGGTACGCATATGGTTTGATCATCGCATCGGTTAATGGCGTTCAGCTGAAAAATGATCTTGTGCCTACAGGCAAGTTCACAAAAGAAGCATTTATCGCAGCGGCAGTCGGTTATATGGAAGTT
>DMYC01000025.1 GCA_003482695.1 Clostridiales bacterium UBA8960 | reverse complement strand
TTTATCTTGCTTAAATAGTCCATTACATCTGAAATGCGCTTTCCGTATTTGGACTTAAGATGATTGATCTCATCCAGTCGTCTTTCTATCGTCAAGAATTTTTCGGGGTCTGTCTCCAGCTTTTCATGGTATCTTCCAGCATCTTTAGAAAGATCATCCATCATATAAAACAGCTCCTTGAACCTCAATGACAAGTTTTTCAGATCTTCACTATAGTCTTCCACTTTTCTTAGTTGTCCGTTAACTTCAGAAAGTGCATTTAGTGCACCATCTCCAAAGTCACCACTCATCCAATTGACCGCTTTTTCAACAGACTCTTTAATCGCTTCCAAATGAGATAAATACTCGAATTCTTTTTCGAGAAGAATATCTTCATCGAGTTTCAACTTGCCTTGTTCAATTTCTTGAATTTGAAAATTTAAAAAATCCAACTGTTTTGCACGATCGGTATTTTTTGCGGTTAGTTTTTGAAGTTCTAGTTTAACTTCTGCGATAAGTAAATATAGCTCAGACACTTTATCCCTTGCCTTCAAGAGAGATTCTCCACCAAAAGCGTCCAATATTTCCATTTGATACTCTTTGAAAAGCAATCTTTGATGCTCATTTTGTCCATGAACACTCAACAGTTGATCCGTTATTTTTTTAAGTTGGTTTAAAGTCACGATTTGTCCATTTATTCTAGAATAACTTTTGCCTTTTGCCTGAATTTCTCTTGAAAGAATGATTACCTCGTCATCTGTGGGGATATCTTGGTCTTTCAAAATGTCATTAAGCGCATCCGTGCTCTGAAAACTCGCTTTTATACTGGCTTTTTCAGCACCTAATCTAACACTGTCTTTATTAGCTTGTGCGCCAAGCACCATGTCAATCGAACCAAGCACCATAGATTTGCCTGCACCTGTTTCGCCGGTCATGATATTTAAACCTTCATCAAACTTGATTTTCACGTCATTTATTAGAATAAAATCCTTTATACTCAGCTCAAAAATCATAGGACCTCCGGATTTTATGGGTTATACCAACAATTCCTTAAATTGCTTAATTATATCTGGGACGAGTTCTTGCTCCTTTACGAGTAAAAAAATAGTATCATCACCTGCGATGCTGCCAACAATATTCTTCAAATTGAGCGCATCAATAGACACAGCCGCCGCACTTGCAGAACCGACGAGTGTTTTAATAACGATGATGTTACCTGCAAAATCAAGCGAAGTCACTGAATTTCTGAATATTTTCAGAAACCGTTCATTGACGACACCCTCTTTTTCACGAATAGAAGCATACTTATAACGCCCCTCTTTTGTGAGTACTTTTATTAGTCGCATTTCTTTGATGTCACGCGATACGGTCGCTTGTGTCACTTGAAAACCAGCTGCTCTTAATTCCGATGCCAACTCGTCTTGAGTCTCGATGTCTTTGCTCTCGATGATTTCGAATATTTTCGTATGTCTTGAATACTTCATAATCATTCCCCCAATAGAATTATTATATAACATTATTAAATTTGTGTAAAACACTTACTCATCTCTACCAAACGAAAATGCTTACTATTCCAAATCCCAAAATATAATAAAGAGGATGTTTCTGAGTCTTTTGAATCACGACATAGGCAATCATAAGAAAAAGTAAGGCTTTTAAATCTATAAGTGTATTGAATATGGATACTTTGGCCACTTGAACGATGGAAGTGGCAAGCAAACCTATAACCGCCGCTTTAAGTCCGACGAATGCAGCCAAAACATAAGGGTGTTTTCTGTGTTTCGCCAGTACTTTCGAGAAGGCGAGCGCCATTATGAATGCTGGCAAGATCAAAACGACTGACGCCAGTAGCGCACCCGCTATACCTGCCTCTTTATAACCTATATAGGTTGCCATATTGATCGCAAGCGGTCCAGGTGTTGACTGAGAGATCGCAATCAAATCCGCGAACTGTCCATCACTGAGCCAAGCATTCCTAACTGATATTTCACGCAATAAGGGAATCATCGCGAGGCCACCACCGTATGTGAACGAACCGATTTTCAGAAATTCGAAAAGGAGTTCAATCATTGGCCCACCCGCTCTCTATAGATGGCGATCCCGAAAACGCCACCTGCCAAGATGACAATTATCGGATTTAACAAACTGAATAACACAAGTATAAAACTGGCCAAAGCGATGGCGCCCGTTTTTTTGTCAAAAACCGCCACTTTTATCAATCTTTGAAAAGAGTCAATGAGCAGAGCCAAAACGACGATTCTGATGCCTTTAAATGCATTTTGAACAGCTTCAATATGTTCAATTCTCGAGAACAACGCCGCGAAAAAGAGTATGATTACAATAGAGGGTGTGACAACGCCAAGTACACAAACGAGCGCACCCCTTTTTCTTGACAATCTATACCCTATTAGTGTTGCGGCATTTGCTGCAATAACCCCCGGAAACGTCTGTGCAAGCGTGTAGCTTTCAACAACCTCATCCATGGTGATCAGATTGAGGTTATCAACGAGCTCACGCTCTAAAATTGGAAGCATTGCATACCCTCCTCCTATTGTCAAAAGGCCCACTTTAAAAAAAGCCCAATACAACTTGAGAAGATTCTTAAAAAATTTCATTACAAACTCCTAAATAGCTACTCTGAAATTAACATTTCATGTGCTTCATCGACAATTTTGTCGATATCGATGGCTGTACCTGTTATCCGCTTATCTTTAGTGCCATATGCTAAAAATTCAATATTGCCTTTTGGCCCTTTAATAGGTGAAAAAGTCAAATATTGAATGTCGATTTCCAGTTTGGAAGCAAACTCGAGGACAGATCGAACGACCTCCTTATGCACTTTCGAATCTCTTATGACACCACTTTTTTTCACCTGCTCTCTGCCCGCTTCAAACTGCGGTTTGATGAGAAACACCATCGCACCTGTATCAGAAAGCAATGACAAAGCGACAGGCAATACGAGTTTAAGGGAAATGAAAGAGACATCGATACTTAAAAAATCAATTGGATTTCCAATGTTTTCCGGCGTTACATATCGAATATTGGTGCGTTCCATGTTTGTGACGCGTGGATCATTGCGAAGCTTCCAATCTAGTTGTCCATAACCTACATCAACCGCATACACATGTGCTGCGCCATTTTGTAGCATGCAATCTGTGAACCCCCCTGTGGATGCGCCAATATCCATACAGCGTTTGCCTGCCAAGTCAATCTCGAGTTTCTTTAATGCTTTTTCCAGTTTTAGACCGCCTCGACTGACATAGGGAATGGGATTGCCTTTTACGATGATTTCCGCATCGACATTGACTTTCGTTCCAGACTTATCAATGCGTTCACCGTCAACAAAGACGAGTCCCGCCATGATTGTTTTTTGTGCGCGTTCACGTGAGTCAATGAGATTTTTTTCCACGAGTAGGACATCAATTCTCTCTTTAGCCATGTAAAACCTCTTTCAACGTCTCAACAACGCCCTCAGGGTGAAGATTCAAGGACTCCAGCAAATGATCCATTTCTCCATGTTCCACAAACACATCGCCAATACCCAGTGTTATTAGGCGTTTATCGATTTGGTGACGATTCAGCATGCTGAGTATATTCTCTCCCATACCGCCTTTAATTGCATGATCCTCTAAAGTAACCACGCAGTCATACCCCTTTATGATGTCTAGCAGCAACGCTTCATCAAGCGGCTTGATTTTTCTAAGGTTCAAAACGCCGACTTCACCTTCTGCAAAAGCTTCCGATGCACAGAGTGCAGTCTTGACCATTTTTCCTGTAGCAATAAGCAGTAGTTTTGAGCCTGTTTTGACATGCTCCGGCATCAAGCTCATTTCCCCAGCTGTAGGCATTCTCTCAGAGATGCCTCTAGGGTAACGAATCGCAATAGGCCCCTTTTGATAGTTTGCAGCGAACGCCATCATATACTCAAGTTCATTCGCATCTTTAGGCGATAGAATCATGATGTTCGGTATATGTGACAAATAGGATATATCCAAAATGCCGTGATGGGTTTCGCCATCATTTCCAACAAGACCCGCTCGGTCAATGCATAGAACCACTGGTGCATTTTGAATGCACACATCGTGGACGACCTGATCGTAAGCACGCTGTAAAAATGTTGAATAAAGTGCAACAAATGGTTTTACACCTTGTAACGCCATCCCAGCTGCCATCGTCACTGCATGTTGTTCGGCAATCGCGACATCAAAGACTTTGTTCGGATGTTTAAGTGCAAATTCCGTTAACCCTGTGCCATCTATCATCGCCGCGCTCACTGCGACGATTAACGGATTTTCATCTGCAAGTTTAACGAGTTGATCGCCAAAAACTTTCGAGTAGTCCAGTTTGCTGCCTGCATTTATCGCAACGGATGCATCGAATTTGCCTACACCATGGTATTTATTGGGCTGCGCTTCAGCAAACGGGTAACCTTTGCCCTTTTGAGTGATGACATGCAAAACAACGGGACCCTCTACATGACGCATCATTTCCATATGTTTCATGAGACTTTTAATATCATGTCCATTGATTGGTCCAATGTATGTCAAGCCTATCTCTTCAAAAAACACACCGCCGTCGACGACGAAATACTTGAAGCTGTCTTTAATTTTACTGATCATGTCGACGATTGGCTCTCCTAGTGAAGGGAACTTCAATAGGCTATTTTTCGTTTTCCCTTTAAGTTTATAGTACTTTTGATTGGTTCTAAGCTCGTTCAGCGCTATAGAGACGCCACCCACATTCTGAGAAATGGACATCTCGTTGTCATTTAATATCACCTTGACATTCGTTTTGCTATGCCCTAAATAATTCAATGCCTCGAAAGCCATCCCACCGGTCAATGCGCCATCGCCTATGATGCTTATGACTTCGTGCTTCTCTCCTTTTAAATCGCGTGCGAGTGCCATACCCACACCTGCAGAGATCGAAGTGCTGCTATGCCCTGTATCAAAATGATCATGTACCGACTCGTACCGTTTCGGAAATCCACTCATGCCTTTAAATTGTCTGAGCGTTTTAAACCCTTCCATACGACCCGTTAGCAACTTGTGCACATAAGACTGATGTCCAACATCCCAAATGAATTTGTCCGTTGGGCTATTGAATACTGTATGAAGCGCGATCGTAAGTTCAACGACACCTAAATTAGATGCCAAATGTCCCCCTGTCTCCGAGATAGACTCAATCAAGAATTGTCTGATCTCATAAGCAAGAACCGTCTGTTCTTCAAATGTCATTTCTTTTATATCATCTGGTCCATTAAGCGCGCTTAAAAATCTGTACATATCTGATTCCTTCCCATTAACGCGTTAAACCATTAAATTCGCGATAATAATGCCTAAAATTGCACCAACCACAACTTCAGTTGGTTTATGTCCGATAAGTTCCTTAAGTTTTTCTTCTTCAAAATGTCTGTGCTTATAAATGTCTTTTATGATGTTGTTGAGCATTTTAGCCTGAGTACCAACAGATCGCCTTACTCCAGAAGCATCATACATCACGATAAATGCCATAATCAATGAAAGTGCATATAAGGCAGACGACCATCCTTCAACGATGCCGATTGCAGTTGATGCAGATACGATCGTCGCAGTATGGGCACTCGGCATGCCGCCGGATCCATGAAACCTTTCCATCTTAAGTTCCTTGTCTACAAGAAGTGTCAATATGACCTTGATGGTTTGAGCGGTGAGCCATGAAACCGCAGCCACCCAAAATATGATATTCGCTGTAAATTCATTAAAAAAATCGCTCATTTTTCCTCCGGTTAATACTCCCTTTCAGCAAGAAAATCAACTAAGCTTACTAAAAATGTATGGTCTATTGATAATTTCTCCACTTTTTTTAAAATGTTAGCCTTTATATGTTCTATCGTTTCGCTTGTGCGTTCCATCCCAATTAAGTTCGGATACGTCGTCTTATCATTCCTTGAGTCAATTTGAGTGCGTTTACCAAGTTTTCCTGGGTCACCCACCACATCCAAAACATCATCGACTATTTGGAAAAGCAGACCAATCTCTTTGCCGATTTCACGAAGTAAAATAATTTCATCATCTGATGCATCCCCTAAGTAAGCACCGGATACCAACGCTGAAGTGATCAGCTTTCCCGTTTTATAGTGGTTAATGAAATCAAGACGTTCTACATCCACTGCCGCTTCATGATACTTTATATCAGCCACTTGCCCTAATATCATACCACTTGAACCTGAAGCATTCAATATTTCTCGCATCGCAAAGGGCAAACGAACGGAAGTATTATTTTCAATCAACGTATCCATCATGAGTTCAGAGGACAGATTTAGGAGACCATCTCCAGCAAGTATTGCAATATCTTCACCGTACACGATATGGTTGGTCGGCTTACCACGTCTCAAATCATCATCATCCATGCAAGGTAGGTCATCATGTATGAGTGAATAAGTATGAATCATTTCGATTGCACACGCAAAATTCATCGCTATATCCATATTGCCATGGTATGCCTTTGCCATTTCCAAAAGCAACATTGGCCTGAGCCTTTTGCCACCCGCATTCAAACTATAAAGCATCGATTCAGCGATTATTTTCCGGGCAGGCGTTGAACAGTCCTCAACATCACTTAACCCACAGTACGATTTGACTTTTTCATCAAATAAAACCTCTAAATGGGCAAGTTTTTCTGAAACACCACTACTTACCCTCATTGAGTCCCTCCTCAGCTGTGAGTATCGTTTGAATTTTCGATTCTGTCGCTTCTAAGAGTGTGTTGCACTCCCTGTATAATTTAATGCCTTCTTCAAACAATTTCAGCATTTCTTCAAGTGGCGCATCGCCTCGTTCCAGTGCAACAGATAATTCACCCAATCTTTGCATTTTCTTTTCAAAATTCGATTTGGTTGCCATATGCTCCTCCAAATATTCACATTCTATTTTTCAAACGGTAAAATTTCATTGACCATCGTCACCAGTTCTCCATCAGACAATCTGATTTTCACTTGATCAAGTGGATTGACCTGCTCGACAGAAGTAATCAAATGGCCGTCTTTGGTCGCTACAGCATACCCTCTATTCATGACGGCAAATGGACTCAAAGAGTTGAGTTTCGTGCCTAAAAGCTTCAAGTTTTCGCGCTCATTATTCATTCGATTTACGATTTTCTGGGCAAAAATGACTTCTTGATGCTTTAACATTTGCTTCTCACTTGAAATTGTACTATAAATTCTCTTTGCCAACTGTTCTGGTTCATATCTTGAGGCTTTCGCTTTTTCGAGTTCAAGCCTTCTTTTCGTCTGTAAGATTATGCGCTGTAGATTTTTGTTGAGTTCCAAGATCAACTCACTTTTGGACTTAATGGCAATTTCTGCAGCAGCTGAAGGTGTGGCGGCTCTTAAATCCGCAACAAAATCACTGATGGTAAAATCCGTTTCATGCCCTATACCCGTGATAATTGGAATTTTTGACTTGAAAATCGCTTCTGCGACCACTTCTTCATTAAATGCCCACAATTCTTCAATTGATCCGCCACCGCGAGCCAGAATGATTAAATCAATATCATCACGGCGGTTGAAATACTGGATGGCTTCACAGATTTCATCTTTTGAGGTTTCACCTTGAACCCTTACAGGATAGATAAGGAGTTCAGAAAAATTGGACCTTCTGCTGGCAACCGATATGATGTCTTTTATTGCAGCGCCAGTGGGTGATGTCACAATTCCGACCTTCTGCGGCAGTACGGGTAACGCTTTTTTGAACCGCGCTTCAAAAAGACCTTGATTTTCGAGCTTGAGTTTTAATGCTTCATAACGCATATGTAAAGCGCCAAGTCCGATATTTTCCATTGCTGTCGCATTAAGTTGATAACGTCCGTCGCGTTCATAAATGGTGATCTGTCCCTTTGCATGGATTCGATCGCCATTTTTAGGTTTGAAATTAAGTGCATCAATATACTGCGAAAACATCACACAAGACAATTTGCTTTGATCATCTTTTAAGGTGAAATAAGCATGACCGCTTGAATGTCGAGTGTAATTCGAGATTTCGCCCTCAACGATGACTTGATTGATAATCGGATCTGCACTGAGCAGCCTTTTAATGTATCTCGTGATTTCCGTAACGGTGAATGCCTTCATTTTTAACATACATCCTGCTCCTTAAAAAACATTTGACGCCCGAGTTCAGAAACGCCAAACGCATTGTCTCTGGAATAATCAGGCACTGCAAAGTAAAGCGACTTTTCCGGCAAAGCCTTAACAAGAAAATCTTTGACGACCCTATTCGATGCGACGCCACCTGAAAGTACAATAGGTCGTTCCATAGAAAGAGTCGATAATAGTTGCTTCATAATATGGCCAATTGTATTAACCAAATGCTTGCAAACATATGAAACCGCATGCTGATCCATTATGGCACT
>DMYC01000409.1 GCA_003482695.1 Clostridiales bacterium UBA8960 | reverse complement strand
CAGCAAGATGCACTACTTCCTTTTGTTGAAGACGGCACATTTATATTGATTGGCGCAACCACTGAAAATCCATATTTTGAAGTGAATGGTGCCCTTATTTCAAGATCGTCTGTTTTTAGGCTAAACAAGTTGACTGCCGATAATATTTTGATGATTCTAAACAATGCTTTAAACGACAAAGACAAGGGACTCGGCAGTTTTCCCATAGCCATATCAGACGATATACTAGAGTACATCGCAGATATCGCAGATGGTGATGCACGTCGAGCGCTTAACATACTCGAACTTGCAGTTTATTCTAAAATGGACTTGTCAGACGAAATCACGATTACCATCAAGGATGTTGAAGACTGCATCCAAATGAAAGCCGTTGATTATGATAAAAACGGCGACAACCATTATGATATTATTTCTGCTTTCATTAAAAGCATGAGAGGGTCCGATCCAGATGCGGCGCTTTATTATTTGGGTAAAATGATAGCGGGTGGAGAAGATCCAAGATTTATTGCGCGCCGAGTTGTCATTTGTGCGTCGGAGGATGTGGGAAATGCAGATCCAATGGCACTTGTCATAGCAAACAGCGCCGCTCAAGCCGTTGATTTTATAGGCATGCCAGAAGGTCGAATCATCTTGGCTCAAGCCGTAACATATGTTGCTTGTGCCCCTAAATCCAATGCAGCCTATCTTGGAATCAATGAAGTTTTAGAAGACTTAAACAATATAAAGACAGGCAGCATGCCTTATTATCTTAAGGACGGCACATCGCTATCGCTTGAGCGAAAATATACGCCAGATAAGTCAACCCAAAGATATGCGTATCCACACGATTATGAAAATCACTATGTAAAACAACAATATTTGCCGGATTTAGTAAAAGACAAACGCTACTACAGACCTGCAGATACAGGGTATGAAAAAAATATAAGCGAGTATCTCTCGAAAACGAAATACTCGCCTGAATAGTCATTATATTGTCGTTTTGCTTTCTAAATGATGCGCTTTTATCTGTAAGAGCGCATTTTTTATTTCTGTGAACCGTTCTTTGTAGAAAAGTCGATCTTCAGCCGAACACAAGTCCTCACTCATCAGTTTCTTTCTGACACAGTAACCTATCGCACAACCCGTTATAAGGCCAAAGCATAGACCGCTTTTAAAAAGGATGGCGCTTGCCTTTGCATGACGCAATTTGATTTTATCGATTTTTTCTTTTGTTACTTTATCCATAATCATACCTCCGTTTTGAATTTTATACCCAATTAAACTTTATGACAATCAAAATGTTTATATTGATATTGCTATTGGATTGGTTATAATGAAAATACGTTTACTAGATGTCATCAAGGGTATAAATGGAAAAATCGAATTTTGGATAGGATGGTTGAATATGGGTGAAATGAATAATAATCAAATGCTAAAACCTTCAGAATTATCCTTGTTTTGTTATCAATTTGCTATCGTTTTCAAAGCGGGAATTCCTTATGTTGAAGGGTTACATTTGCTAGCGGGTGATGTTTTTGAATCGAAAATGAAGACAATCGTCGGCGATATTTCCAGCGATGTTGAAAAAGGAATGCCGCTGAACGAAGCCATCGCGGGTAGAGGTGTTTTCCCGCAGTACCTTGTATCTATGCTCAAAATTGCTGAAGAATCGGGGCGTATGGGCGACGTTTTTGAACAACTTTCGAAGTACTATGAAGAAAGTGACCAATTGAGGCAAAAGATGAAAAGTGCACTCGTGTATCCTTTTGTATTGATTGGGCTTATGTCTGCAGTGATCATGTTGCTTGTTTTAAAGGTGTTGCCTATTTTCCACGATATTTTACTGTCTGTGGGCGGCAGTGTGCCAAGTGCAACGCAGTTCGTCTTGGATTTTAGTAAAGTGTTGCAAAGTGGTATGATTTTTATCATAGGCATCGTCGTAATCGCGACTGGTTACTTGCTCATCATATTTAAAACGGATGTATTTAAGGGGCAAAAGGATCATTTCTTAATGAGTTTTCCGATTGTCAATAAACTATATCGAAAAGCGGTTGTCGTGAAATTTGCAAGGGCGCTTTCCATTCTAACGCGGAGTGGTATGCCGATTCAGACCAGTCTCGACATGATTCTACCTCTGATGGACAATAAAATCGTAGCGGACCGTTTATCTATGGTAAATGACCGTGTGGATGCCGGAGAAGCATTCGATGCGGTACTTAGTGAGTCTGGATTGTTTCCAGAGTTATTTATAAAGATGATCACGTTAGGCCAAAAGACAGGTGACTTAGATCATATGCTTGACAAAATTGCCGATGTCTACGACAAAGAATTAAGTCGCGCACTTAATCGCATGACCGTTTCAATAGAACCGACGATGGTGGTCATTCTCTCTTTGGTGGTCGGAGCAATATTGTTACTCGTCATGATGCCGTTAATCAACATCATGTCTTCAATTGGATAAGGAGACGGTTATGAATCCATTATTTAAAAAAGGACAATGGCTCATCGTATTGATGCTCATCGTGTTCTTGCTACAATCAAATATTGGCATTGATGGATTCTCTTCAGCTGCTGATTTGGAGCGTGTTAAATCGGTCGAGGAAGCCATCCGCAAAGCGGCTGTTCAGTGTTATGCAATTGAGGGGAGCTATCCGCCGCTCGATTATTTAACGGCTCATTATGGGCTCGTTATCAATGAATCCGCATACTACTATCATTATGAAATAATCGCATCAAATATAATGCCTGTGATTGCAGTATATAAGAAATGGTAGGTTTATATGTTTAAATGGGTAAAAAATGAGGGTGGTTACAGTTTAATAGAGATGTCAGTCGTCATGCTGCTCCTTGTGATTTTTGGGCTTGGCATTTTTATGTTGGCAGCTTCTTCGACGACAGCTTATGAGTCTTTAGTCAGTGATCGGGCAATCAATGAAGAACTTCGAATCGCAAGTTCTTATGTTACGACTAAGCTTAGGCAAAATGACCGGATGGACAGCATATTTGTGATGAAAAATTATATGGAATCAAGCGATGCAATCGTCATTTATGAGGACATAAGCGGTGAAAAATACGTTACGTGGATCTATCTGTCAGAAGGTAAACTCAGAGAGGTTACGATTCCTGAGGACCTTGAGCCAAGTGACGATTTGAGTTTTATCATCGCGAGTATCGATTCACTCAATATTGCGGTTGACCGAAACACGATGTCGTTTAGGTTGTCAAAGGATGAGCAGCTTTTGATGGATAAGATTATAACGCTTAAATCGGAAATAGGGATACTTAAGTGAAACGCTCAGGAGGCGCAAAATGAAATCACCCAAAAAAAACAAAGGCGTTTCTTTAGTGGAGATCATTTTATCGATAGCGATTCTTTCACTTTTAAGTGTATACGTTATCCAAATGTTCATTTTGTCAAAGACGCTCAATAATCAAGCGAAGAATTTAGATAAGAGTGTTTATCTTAGCGAGAGTATATTTGAGCTGATCGAAAAAGATCCCACATTAGAGGAACTGGCAAAGCGTTCTTGGTTTGTCCACGCTGAAATGATTGATGAAGAGAGTGGCAGCAAGACGATGCTTTATTTTGATTCGGACTGGAACCCGATGGAAAAAGAAACTGAAGGCGGTTTTAGTTTGTTGCTCAACATATCGGAAACACAAGCGCTTGCCTATAAAAAATTTGATTATCAAATCGTGATTTATAGCCATGAAAATCGGGAAATGGAGCAAATCTATGAAATTGAAATGCAAAAGTACCGTTAAGAATAAAATTGATTTTTCCGAGCGAGGCAGTTCATCGGTCCTTGTGGTGATGATTATGCTTCTCCTTATTACGTTTGGCGTGTTGGCGATGATGTCGTCTTATTCCAATTTGAAAATATCGAGGAAGCACGCGGAATGGACAAGAGATTATTATCGGCTCGAAAGTATCGCAGAGTCCGAGTTCATAACGTTTCAGAACGTTTTTAATGAAGTGCGCAATCGATTCGACAATGGCGTACTAGAGGATGAAACGGATGAGATGAAGAAAAAAGAAGTTCTGTCGACTTTTCTAAGTGCATTTTTGAAGGATTTAAATACGCAAACCTATTTTAGTGGAAGCGTTCAATCGAATTTCGATGCGTTTACCGAACAGGATGATGAAAACGTAGTTCCGATGCTTTCCATTTTAACAAAAGACGATTTGACGGAACGAAGATTATTGATTGTAATCCAAATGGATGTGAATATTGAACGTATAAAAGACATTGAATTTAAAGTTATGGAGTGGCGTGAAATACCTGCAGAGTTCGAATATGATGACGCGTTAAACTTTAGCGATCCGGAGGGAAATTGAGCATGCACAGTTTAGATGAATTGTTGGAGAAAGCCGTTAATAAAGACGCATCAGATTTGTTTATAACGGTAGGTGTACCACCTACCGTCAAAGTTCACGGACAATTGGTGCCGCTTGGCGAAGTCAAGTTGAAACCTGAAGACACAGAGCACCTCGTTAAACAGCTTTTCAGAAAACAAGAACATTATCATGAGTTTTTAGATAAGGGCGAGAAGGATTTTTCGTTCTCGATGAGTCATGTAGGTCGTTTTAGGGTGGATGCTTATACACAAAGGGGCTCTCATGCAGCGGCGATAAGAATACTGAAATTTGATAAACTTGATATTGAGAAATTGAGAATCCCAGAAGCGATACTTAACATAAGAAAAAGGACAAAAGGCTTGGTACTAATCACTGGGCCGACTGGAAGCGGCAAGTCTACGACATTGTCGTGCATCATCGATTTAATAAACAAAGAACGGGCGTGTCATATATTAACACTGGAAGACCCAATTGAGTACATTCATAAACACGATAAGAGCATCGTTGATCAAAGAGAAATCGGCATCGATACACGAAGTTATGCCGATGGTTTAAGATCGGCTCTAAGACAAGCGCCTGACGTTATTTTGATAGGTGAGATGAGAGACTATGAAACCA